>NZ_CALHXD010000261.1 GCF_938040115.1 uncultured Campylobacter sp.
ACTGCGTCTTCGATCTCCCGCAGGGTAGCGATGCCAGTCGAGATGACGACCGGTTTGCCTTTTTTGGCTATATGCCGTATAAAATCGTAATCGGTTACCTCAAAGCTAGCGATTTTGTAAGCAGGCGGGTCAAAGCGCTCCAAAAAATCGGCGTCGTCGTTGCTAAACGGGCTTGAAAAGCAGATTAATCCTTCGTTTGCGGCCGTTTTAAAAAGCGTTTCGTGCCACTCGCGCGGAGTTAAGGCTTTTTGATAAAGGCTATATAAATCATACCCGTCCCACAGCCCGCCGCGTAGCATAAAATCCTCTTTTTTGGAATTTAGCGTCAGGCTACCCGGCGTGTATGTTTGCAGTTTTATGGCGTCTGCACCTGCGCGTTTAGCGGCTTTGATCGTATCAAGCGCCGTTTGTAGGCTGCCGGAGTGATTTGCCGAGAGTTCGGCGATTAAAAGAACCTTTTCGTTCGTATCGAAATTTGCTATTTTCATAAATTCGGCTCCGAAATTTTAGTTTGATTTTATCATAAAATTTGCCCCGCTAGGCTATAATCTCCCTAAAAACAAGGAAAAAAATGGACGCCAAAACCATCGCCGTCATCCCCGCTCGCGGCGGCAGCAAAAGAATCCCACGAAAAAATATAAAGCCTTTTTGCGGTAAGCCGATGATCGCTTATAGCATAGAAGCGGCGATTAGGGCGGGGATTTTTGACGAGATTATCGTCTCAACCGACGACGAGGAGATAGCGGGCATCGCGAAAAACGCGGGCGCTAGCGTACCGTTTATGCGTCCAAAAGAGTTAAGCGACGATTATACCGCGACGGGTGCTGTCGTAGAGCATGCGATAAAATTTTTGCAAGCAAGAGGCGATAGGATAAAATTCGTTTGTACGATTTACGCTACCGCGCCGCTGATAGACGAATTTTACATTAAACTAGGCCTTGAAAAGCTACGTGCCTCAAATGCCAAAAACGCCTTTTCGTGCACTTCTATGCCGTTTCCCATCTGGCGGACGTTTAAGATCGCTAAGGACGGGCGATGCGAGATGTTTTGGCGAGAAAATTTCGCCAAACGAAGCCAGGATTTAGAGGAGGCTTATCAAGACGCGGGGCAGTTTTACTGGACGAATTTGGACGCGCCTTCGAGCGATGAAATTTTTTTCGGGCGAGATAGCATAGCGATCGTTTTACCGCGCCACTTGGTGCAGGATATAGATACGCCGCAAGACTGGATAAGAGCGGAGTTTTTATACAAAGCGGTGCAAAAATCAAGGGAAAAAGCATGAGAAAAAAACGGCTAGAAATCATAAATTTCGTAAATTTAAGCGACGAGAAGTACCGAAAAATCTTAGAATATAGAAATCAAGAATATGTTAGAACCGTATCAAATTCGCCCGAACCCATCACGGTAAAGCAGCACGAAGCCTACCGCGAAGCGCTAAAAAAGCGCGATAAATTTTTCGCGTTTTTGATAACGTGTGACGGTGAGGACTACGCGGTGATAAATTTAAAAAAGCTTGACGACGGGTCGTTTTATC
>NZ_CALHXD010000262.1 GCF_938040115.1 uncultured Campylobacter sp.
ATCTGCTCGATCACGTGAGCGAGTTTGGCTCCGTGCGCGGGCTAAAGCTCGATACGCTCTGCGCGAGCTTAAATTTGCCCGGCAAATACGACGTGCACGGCGATCAGGTGATGGAGCTGTTTTTTGACGGCAAGATAGATAAGATCAACGAATACTGCGAAAGCGACGTGCTAAACACCTACTGGCTTTTCCTAAAATACGAGCTTTTGCGCGGAAATTTGACGCTGGACGATTACGCAGACGATATCTCGGTGATGAGCGAGTGGCTCGCGGCAAACTGCGCTCAGATGGGCTATACGCCGGTGTTTTGCGAGGCAGTCGAGCGCGAGCTGGTGCGCCTTGAGACGCAAAACTACGAGGACGAGCCCGAGTTTGATGAAGAGGGCGAGCAGGCCGGGTCGGAGGAGTACTACACCGAAGAAAATATGCCTGAGATAAATTTGGACGAGCAGTAAGGACGGGCGCAAATTTAGCGTATTTTACCGGTTTGGCTAAATTTAAACGGCTCGCTTTTGTTAAAGCGTAATTTAATTATAGTTTCAGCAAGTACAGATAGTTTATATTTATAGAATGAAAGGATAATAGATGTATAAAAAGATCGTAGCTTTTTCGGCGATATTTGCCTTGCTATTTTCCGGTTGCGCAGAAAAAAGCGCCGGCGTTAAAAAAATAGACGAGATACAAGGACTTTATGCGTATAACGACGGATACTACGTCGTCGGCGACAAATATAGTTTTAGGCTAAACGAAACGGCAAAAATAGACGAAGCCAAACGCTTTTACGCTAGCGAGTTTGCAAATGACATAAAAGACGATTTCGCGTCTATTTGCATATACGGCAACGATGAAAAGATGGTTGGAACATACGTCATTTTTCTTGATAAAAAGCTATTTTCGGACGAGAGATACGCTGCGCTAAAAGCGTCTTTTGAGATGTTTGATCCAAACAAAAATATGCAAGGGTCTCAGACTATAAAAAGCTTTTTGGAGTCCGGATATATAACCGGTTATTACTATCTGAGCGGAAGTACGGCAAACATAAGCGACGCTAAAAGAAAAGAAATTTTAACCTCGGGTAAATTTCAAAATCCAATAAAAGTATATACGAATGTAGATTGCGAAAAAATAGGCGCAAGCAGCGGCGGTGCGGGGATAGATCTCGGCGGTGCCGCGATGGTCGTGGGTTTGCCCGTCGCTAGCGCGGGTATGATAGTAGCTTTTCCCGCCGTATTTGTAGTCGGGGCGGCTTTTTACGGTACGTTTTTCGTGGGTTGGGGACTTGGATGTTTGCTTGGCTTAGCGCGTTGTTCGTAGAGTCGGCGCTAATTTTATTTACGAGCTTTGATTTTTAAAATATGCTAAAATAGCGTCAAATCACAAAGGAAAAAACATGAAAATTTTAGTAACCGGAACGGCGGGATTTATCGGATTTCACTTGGCAAACGCCCTCGTAAAAAGGGGCGACGAGGTCGTCGGATACGACGTGATAAACGACTACTACGACGTAAATTTAAAGCTCGCGCGCCTAAAAACGGCGGGCTTTGACGTTAGTGAGATTGAGCAAGGCAAGCTGATAAGCTCAAAAACGCAGCCGAATTTAAAATTTATAAAAGCCGATCTAGCCGACGCCGAGACGATGAAAAGGCTTTTTGAGAGCGAGAAATTTGACTGCGTTGTAAATTTGGCCGCACAGGCGGGCGTTCGCTACTCGCTAATAAATCCGCAAGCCTACATCGACAGCAACGTCACGGGATTTATGAACATCCTTGAGTGCTGCCGCCACAACCAAACCGCAAATTTAGTCTACGCAAGCTCGAGCTCGGTCTACGGCCTAAACGAAAATATGCCCTTTAGTACGCACGAAGGCGTAAATCACCCGATCAGCCTCTACGCCGCGACTAAAAAAAGCAACGAAATGATGGCGCATACGTACTCGCATTTATTTGGCGTGCCGACTACGGGACTGCGATTTTTCACCGTTTACGGTCCGTGGGGACGCCCTGATATGGCGCTATTTTTGTTCGTCGACGCCGCGCTAAAAGGCAAGAAAATCGACGTCTTTAACTACGGCAAGATGAAGCGCGACTTTACCTACGTGGACGACATCGTAAAGGGCATCATAAAATGCATCGACAACCCTGCCAAGCCAAATCCTGCGTGGGACGCAAAGTATCCCGATCCCGCCACCTCTAGCGCGCCGTTTAAGGTCTATAATATCGGCAACAACAGCCCCGTAGAGCTCATGGACTACATCAAGGCCGTCGAGCTAAAAATCGGCCGCGAGATAGAGAAAAACTTCCTCCCGCTTCAAGCCGGCGACGTGCCTGCGACCTATGCGGACGTGAGCGATCTGGTAGCGGACTTTGACTACAAGCCAAACACTAGCGTAAATGACGGGGTGGCTAGGTTTATCGAGTGGTACTGCGAGTTTTACGGGGTTAAAATTTGAGATTTTTCGCGCTATTGCTGGCCGCCTTTTTAAATTTCGCTTTGGCGGCGCAGAGCGAAAACCTAAGCGACGCGGGTGTAGATACTGCTAAAAAAGATAAATTTGAGCTTTTAAAACTTAGCGAATACAAAGGCCAAAACGTCGGCGGCTGGCTAGCTAGCGAGAAGCTAGACGGCGTGCGCGCCTACTGGGATGGGCGAAATTTGCTATCCAGAAACGGTAAAATTATAGCCACGCCAGGGGGCTGGAGCGCGCATTTTCCGCCGTTTGCACTTGACGGTGAGCTTTACACTGCGCGGGGCGAATTTGAAAAAATCCAATCGATCGTAATGGATAAAACGCCAAATGAGGCAGCGTGGAGCGAGATCAAATTTCATGTTTTTGACGTGCCTGAGGCTAGCGGCGGGCTTTTAGAGCGGCTTAGCGAGCTTGAAAAATTTATCGCAAAGAACCCGCAAGCCGGGCAAAATTTAAAGATAATCAAGCAAGTAAAAGTAAAAGATAACGCCGAATTTGAGGCGTTTGCGGAGGCTGTCATCGCAAAGGGCGGCGAGGGTGCGGTCGTGCGCGAGCCAAACGCGCCGTATGAGCGAAAACGAAGCAAAAATGCTCTGAAATATAAAAAATTTAAAGACGCCGAGTGCGAGGTTGTCGCCGTAAATAAAGGCAGCGGCAAATACGAAAAATTTGTAGGCTCGCTTACCTGCAAGGCGCTTGGCGGCAAAGATGATAAAGAAAGAGCTGGCGAGCCAAAAGAGGGCACTATCTTTAAAATAGGCTCAGGACTAAGCGACAAAAATCGTCAAGATCCCCCAAAGATAGGCTCTATCATCACATATAAATTTCAAAATTTAACCGCCAACGGCAAGCCAAGATTTCCTATATTTTTAAGGGTTAGAGAGGATTAAATTTGATCCGTGATCTCTTTTAACGCCCCAAAAGAGTCAAACTGCGCCTTTTCATCAAAAATAAAGCTTTGAGCCATGATCTCATCGACTGCTAGTCTATTTTGAAACTCTAAAATTTGCTCTTTAACGCTTTGCTTTGAGCCTATAAAAGAACACGCCATCATCTCTTCTGTGACGCTTCTTTCTCTATTTTTTAGCTCTATTTGCCTAAAGTCGATCGGCCCAAAATGCGGAGTCTGTGCGCCTGCCTTGCCACTTTTGGCAAAGACCTCGTCGTTGTCCCTTTTTGGCGGCTGCAAATACTCTTTTTCGCCAGTTACTACGTTTAAGAAAAATTGCGTTTGCGTAGTGGCTAAACTCTTTGCTAGCTCGTCACTTTGGGCTATTATTACATTTGCTCCTGCGATGATATAGGGCGCTTTTAAAAAGGGCGATGGTTTGAAATTTTGACGATAAATTTCTACCGCTTTTTCTAGCGCACGTGGTGCAAAGTGCGACGCAAAGGCGTAAGGCAGGCCAAACTCAGCCGCCACGTATGCGCTATATATGCTTGAGCCAAGTATGTAAATAGGTGGAATTTTGTCTACTTTTGGATAGGCTTTCACGGCTCTTTTGGCGTTAAAATAGTCCATTAGCTCGTTTATCTGCATGTTAAATTCCATCTCTCTTGCGCCGCGTCTAAGCACCGCAGCCGTCTCTAGGTCAGTCCCTGGAGCTCTGCCTAGCCCAAGATCGACGCGGTTTGGATATAGCGTCTCAAGAGTGGCGTACTGCTCGGCGATAGAGTAGGGGCTGTGGTTTGGTAACATCACGCCGCCAGAGCCCACACGCAGGCTTTTTGTATGCTCTAAGATGTGTGCGATGATGAGCTGCGTGGCTGAGCTAGCTAAGTTTTTCATATTGTGATGCTCTGCGACCCAGTAGCGCTTTATGCCGATATCTTCGGCAAATTTAGCCAGTTCGAGGGCCGCATTTATCGCATCTTTTGCGTCACCGCCTTGTTTTATCGGTAGTAAATTTAAGATTGAGACATTCATTTTTATCCTTTTTTGTAGATGAGGAATTATAAAGATTAAATTTTAAATAAATTGTAAGTCTATTTTAAATTTCTAAAGATAGATATCCATTTTGCAGCTTTTAGGCAAAATTTAAAAATTAACCTTACTTTACTTTTGCTTTACTCTATTTTTGATAAAATTAACTACTTTTTTATGAAAGGCTTAAACTTGAAGATTTTAGTAACAGGTGGAGCTGGATACATCGGCAGCCACGTAGTAAAAGCACTTTTAAAGCAAGGCAGCGATGAGATAACTATCATCGACAATCTCTGCAAGGGCTCGCAAAAAGCACTTGAGGCACTCCAAAAGATAGGAAATTTTAAATTTATAAAGGCAAATTTAGAGGATGATCTAGGCGGGATTTTTGCGGAGGGCAAATTTGACGCGATTATCCATTTTGCCGCATTTATCGAGGTTTTTGAAAGCACTCAATATCCGCTAAAATACTACCTAAACAACACCGCAAACGTAGCCAAAATTTTGACCTATTGTAAGCAGTACGGCGTAAATAAATTTATCTTTAGCTCCACGGCGGCGGTTTACGGCGAGCCCGAGATCGGCGAGGTTGATGAGCAAACCGCGGCAAATCCGATAAATCCCTACGGCCGAAGCAAGCTAATGAGCGAGTGGATCATCAAAGACTACGCCGCTTCAAATGAAAATTTCAAATTTGCGATTTTGCGCTACTTTAACGTCGCGGGCGCCGACGAGGAGGGGCTCATCGGGCAAAACTATCCAAACGCCACGCATCTAATCAAAGTCGCGACGCAGACGGCTCTGGGCAAGCGTGAAAGCATGGGGATTTTCGGCAGCGACTATCCGACGACAGACGGCACCTGCGTGAGGGACTACATCCACGTGAGCGACCTAGCGGACGCGCATCTAAGCGCGCTGGAGTATCTAAACGAGCATGAAAAAAGCGAGACCTTTAACGTCGGCTACGGCCGCGGTTTTAGCGTAAAAGAGGTTATAGAAACGGCTAAAAAAGTAAGCGGGGTTGATTTTAAAGTAGTTAGCGCGCCTCGTAGAGAGGGCGATCCGGCGTGCCTCATCGCAAAGCCCGAAAAGATAAGAAAATTAACTAACTGGCGGCCTAAGAGAGAGGATCTCGCGCTCATCATAAAAACCGCGCTTGAGTGGGAGAAACGGCTGTGAGGATCGCAGTCGTAGGCACGGGCTACGTGGGGCTAGTTAGCGGCGCGTGCCTAGCTAAAATGGGCAACGACGTCATATGCGTGGACGTGGACGAAGCAAAGATAAACGCTCTAAACAGCGGCGTTATACCGATCTATGAGCCCGGACTTTCTGAAATCGTGGCTGAGTGCAGGGCAAACGGCGCGCTCAAATTTAGCGTCGATATAAAAGAGGCCTTGGCGCACGCTAGCGTGCTATTTATCGCGGTGGGTACGCCTATGGGCGCGGACGGGCAGGCCGATCTGCGATACGTGCTAGAAGTCGCAAAAAGCATCGGGCAAAATTTAACCTCGCCGTTAATCGTCGTGGATAAATCAACCGTCCCCGTGGGTACGGCGGAGAAGGTAACCGAAGTGATCGCGGGCGAGCTAAAAAAGAGAAACATAGACGTCAAATTTGAGGTCGTCTCAAACCCCGAGTTTTTAAAAGAGGGCGCGGCAGTCGAGGACTTTTTAAAGCCAGACCGCGTCGTAGTGGGCGCTAGTAGCGAGTGGGGGCAAAGCGTTATGCGCGAGCTTTATGCGCCCTTTATGAAAAATCACGATAGATTTATCGCCATGGACGTAAAGTCCGCCGAGATGACCAAATACGCCGCAAATGCGATGCTAGCGACTAAAATCAGCTTTATAAACGAGATCGCGGGGATCTGCGAACGCGTGGGAGCGGACGTAAATTTGGTGCGAAAAGGCATCGGCAGCGACTCTCGCATCGGCTATAGCTTTATATACCCCGGCTGCGGATACGGCGGCAGCTGCTTTCCAAAAGACGTCGAGGCGCTCATCTACACCGCTAGGCAAAACGGCTTTGAGCCGCAGGTTTTAAGCGCGGTGGAGGCTAGAAACGCGGCGCAAAAAACGGTGCTTTTTGAAAAAATTTCAGCATTTTTCGGCGGAAATTTGAGCGGCAAAACGGTAGCGATTTGGGGGCTGGCGTTTAAGCCAGATACCGACGATATGCGCGAGGCTAGCTCGCTCGCACTCATAAAAGTGCTAGAAAACGCGGGCGCAAACGTCGTCGCCTACGATCCAAAAGCCGTAAACGAAGCCAAAAAATATCTACCTAACTCAAATTTAAAATTCGCCCCAAACAAATACGACGCGCTAAACGGCGCCGACGCGCTCGCGCTGGTTACCGAGTGGAGCGAGTTTAGGTCGCCTGATTTTATGGAGATGAAACAGCGGCTAAAAAATGCCGTGATCTTTGACGGGCGCAATCAATACGACGCGAAAAATCTGGCAAATTTAGGCTTTAAGTATTTCCAAATAGGAGTGAAATCATGAGGAAAATTTTACTTTTTATCGCGGCTTGCGTGCTGCCGTTTGCGCTTTTTGCAGGCGAAAACGCGCCAAAAACCGAGGAAAATATTTTCGAGCTACCTATCTCAAAGATGCCGCCTGATTATTTTAAATACGAAGTCGCGTTTTTTAAAGAGATGCAAATCGACTGCAACTTTGCCTTTTTACTCGGCGGAAAACTCGAGGAAAAAGAGGACGCGCGCGGGATTTATTACGAATTTAGCGGCGGAGATGAGCTGGCGCAGACGATGATGCTTTGCAAGGACGGAAAGAAAAAGAGGCGGGTTTATTATGAGCTCACTCAAATTTTACCCGGCGTTAGCCCTATTAAAATCATAACTCCGCAAGGCGTAGGCGCGGAAATAAGAATGTATGAACGCGTAAAAACGATAGAACCAAAAAAATTAAAAAGGAAAAATAAATGAAAATAGCCGTTATCGGACTAGGATACGTCGGGCTGCCTTTGGCGGCTGCATTTAGCGAGAAATACGAAGTCACGGGCTTTGACGTCAATGCCGCCCGTATCGAGGAGCTTAAAAGTGGGTATGACCGCACGCTAGAGCTAAGCGCTGAGCAGATGAAAAAAGCGATAGAGAACGGTATGAAATTTAGCCTAAATTTGGACGATATAAAGGAGTGTAATTTCTTTATCGTTACCGTTCCGACGCCGATAGATAAGAACAAACGTCCCGATCTAACGCCCGTCGTAAAAGCCACGCAAAGCGTCGCTAAAGTGCTAAAAAAAGGCGATATCGTCGTGTATGAAAGCACCGTGTATCCGGGCGTTACGGAGGAGATTTGCGTGCCGCTACTTGAGCAAAGCGGGCTTAAATTTAACGAGGACTTTTTCTGTGGATACTCGCCGGAGCGCATAAACCCGGGCGACAAAGAGCACACCGTAACTAAAATCAAAAAAATCACTAGCGGCTCGACGCCCGAGGTAGCCGACAAGGTCGATGAGGTCTACCGCTCGATCATAACGGCGGGCACGCACAAAGCGCCTACTATCAAGGTCGCCGAGGCCGCCAAAGTCATCGAAAACACGCAGCGCGATATAAACATCGCCTTTATGAACGAGCTTGCGATGATATTTAACAAGATGAACATCGACACGAACGCGGTTTTGCAGGCGGCGGGCACGAAGTGGAATTTCTTAAATTTCCGTCCTGGGCTAGTGGGCGGCCACTGCATCGGCGTGGATCCTTATTATCTCACGCATAAGGCGCAGGAGCTTGGCTTTCATCCCGAAATGATCCTAGCCGGACGCCGTATAAATGACAATATGGGCAAATACGCCGCCGATCAAGTCGTAAAACTAATGATAAAAAGGGGCGTTTTGATAAATTCGGCCCGCGTTTTGGTGCTTGGGCTTACGTTTAAGGAAAACTGCCCCGACATCCGCAACTCGCGCGTGATAGACGTGATCGAGGAGCTTAGGGATTTTGGTTGCCGCGTGGACGTCTACGATCCGTGGGCGGACGAAGCCGAGGTGAAGCGCGAATACGGTATCGCGCCTCTAAAAAGCTTTGACGAGGCGGACTACGACTGCGTCGTGATCGCCGTCGCTCACGATAAATTTAAAGGGTTAAAATTTAGCAAAGCTCTCGTTTACGATATCAAAAACGTTTACGAAAACGCCGACGCAAGGCTGTAATGCTCGTAAATTTGATCAGCTCCATCGTCGTTTTTATCGTCTCGATGGGGATAAATTTTTTCCTCACGCCCTACATTTTAAAGAGCCTAGGCAACGAAGCCTACGGCTTTGTCGGGCTATCTAACGCTATCGTAGCCTACGCCCTAGTCGTGACTGCTGCGATAAACTCCGTTAGCGGCCGCTTCGTCGCGTACGAGTGGCACAGAGGGGGCATCTGCGCGGCAAACGCCTACTACTCGTCGGTTCTGGTCGTAAATATCTTTTTTTGCGTTCTTATTTTGCTTGGCGCGGGCGTTTTTATCTTAAATTTACAAAGCGTGCTAAACGTGAGCGACGCGCTGCTAGGCGACGTGCGGCTTACTTTCGCGTTTTATTTTATAAATTTTTGCGTCGGGCTTTTTAACGGCGTCATCAGCGTCTCGATGTTTATCAAAAACAAGCTATACATCATCTCTGTTCGTAACGCCGCGTCTAGCGCCATTTTGGCCGCTCTCATCGTAGCGCTTTTTTATTTTTTTAGACCGATGATCGCCTATATCGCGATCTCCGCTCTAGTCGCGTCGCTCTTTGTGTTTTTTACGAGCGTTTGGGTTTCGCGCCGCATCACGCCCGAGCTTAAATTTAACCCAAGCGAATTTGACTTTACGCGGATAAAAGAGCTGCTAAAATCAGGCGTCTATAATAGCTTTAACGCCCTAAACCGCGTGCTTATGAGCGGTATGGATCTGTTTATCTGCAATATCTTTTTAAGCGCGAACGCGACTGGAATTTTAGCTGTTTCAAAGGCGGCTCCGATCATTTTGGAGAGCTTCGTGGCGCAGCTTAGCGCGATATTTGCGCCAAAATTCGTCGAGCACTACTCTAAGTCAAATTTGACCGCGCTTGTTGCGGAGGCTAAATTTTCGATGCGAGTTACGGCGTTTGTTATGAGTGTGCCGGCAGCTATTTTCGTGGCTTTCGGGCGCGAATTTTATACGCTTTGGCTGCCGTTTAAAAGCGCGGACGAGATAAATCTAATCTATAATCTATCGATGATAACTCTAGTGCCGATTATATTTATCAGCTACGTTTTTTCGCTTTTTAATCTCGATAGCGCGACCAATAAATTAAAGCGCCCCGCGATAGCAAACACTATTTTGGGTGCCGGCACGATTTTGGCGCAGATTGCCGTGCTTAAATTTACGGACTACGGCATCTACGGTATGGCGATCGTCGGTGCAGCGCTTTATTCGGTGCGCATTTTGGGATTTGACCTCATAAATGCTGCCTTAAATTTGAGCTTGCTGCTTACGACTTTTTACGGCGTTTATTTTAAAAATTTAGCCGTTTTCGCGGCAGTTTGCGGGCTGTTTTTTTGGCTGCGAAATTTCGTACAAATTTCAAGCTGGAGCGAATTTGCCGCGTATTCGGCGGTTTTGCTTGCAGTGGGATACGCCGCGAGCTTGTTTTTGATATTTGACAAAAGAGAGCAGCTAATCGTGATAAATAAAATCAAATCGAAGTTTAAAAGATGAAAAATTTAGTATTCGTTATTTCGCTAAAAAGCGACGAGGCGCGCAGGCAAAAGCTAAAAAAGCGGTTTAAAAACTACGGCGAATTTAAGATCGTCGAGGCTGTGGGCGGCAGGGCGATGAGCGCAAAGGAGTACTACGGCTACGTGCTGCCTAGCCTTGAGGCCTACGGCAGGCTTTTAAGCCCGTCCGAGGTCGGTTGCTCGCTCTCTCACGCGCGCGCTTACGAGGAGTTTTTAAAAAGCGACGCCCGGTTTGCGCTCATCTTAGAAGACGACGTCATAGGAGATGAAAGCGGCGTAAAAAAGGCGTTTGAAACGGCTACTAAGATGGATGCGGGCTCGGCGCTCATTTGCGGCGCGCAAGACGGGCTAGAGGGGCGATTTAGCGCATTTGGCAAAAAGCTGGAGGAGGATTTTTGGCTGGTCTCAAAGCGCTCTTACGGCACGATTTACCGAGCGGCTGCTTACGTGCTTGATAGGCGCGCGGCGGAAAAGATCTTGCAAACGCACAAAAAGGCGCTTTGCGTGGCTGATTTTTGGCGGATTTTGCTTTTACAAAACGGCTTAAAGATGTATTTTAGCGATATCTTTGCGCATCCAACCGATCTAACAGACTCAAATATCCAAGCCGAGCGAGTGCAAAGAGCGCAGGTAAAGGTCTCCCCGCTAGCTCGCCTAAACAGCTTAAAATATGTCGCCGCAACGCGCTTTGAAGCGGCAATTTTAGGCTATGAGCGGATATTTAAAAGATAGGAAACTAAGCGATTATAAAGCTCAAAATTTATAAAATCAATAATTTTGAAGATTTATTAAATTTTCGCGCACCGATTAAAATTTGGAGAGAGAATGAAGGTTTTATTTATAATTTCGACCCTGCAAGCAGGCGGCGCCGAGCGCGTGATGAGCTTGCTAGCGAGCTATTTTGCGAAATTTCACGACGTAACGCTTTTAAAATTTGACACCAAACCGCCGTTTTACGAGCTAGACGAGAGGATAAAGCTGATAGATCTGCCTTTCCCGATGGTGAAAAAAGGGTTTTTTGCAAATTTAATAAGGCGCGTGAAAAAGTTTTTTTATCAGCGAAATTTGATCAAAAACGGCGGATTTGACGTCGTTATCTCATCGATGGATAGCACCAATATCAACGTAATTTTGTCGAATTTATTTATAAACAAGCCGCTTTTTATCAGCGAGCATTCAAGCGCCGATTTTTTCAAAGGGCGCGGCTGGCTGTTTTTGCGCCGTTTGCTCTATCCGCTAGCTAGCGGACTCACGGTACTTACGAAAGAGGACTACGAGTACTATAGCTTCGTAAAAAATAAAACCGTGATGTATAATCCGATGTTTGAAGCCAAAAAGCAGGGCTTGCCGAAGGAAAATATCATCCTTTTCGTCGGCCGTCTCATCTCGCTTAAAGGCTGCGACGTATTTTTAAAGGCTATGAGCTTAGTCGATAAAGAGCTTTTAAAAGAGTGGAAAATCGTGATAGCGGGCGCTGGCGAAGAGAGGCAAAGGCTAGAGCTTATCGCGCACGAGCAACTGCATCTAAACGCCGAATTTATCGGGCAAACGAGCGATGTAGCTTCGCTTTACGAAAGGTCTAAAATTTTAGTCTCAAGCTCCAAAACCGAGGGCTTGCCGAATGTTTTAATCGAGAGCGTATTTTTTAACTGCGCTAGGGTGGCGACTGCTACAAGCGGCGCAAAAGAGCTCATCGAGGACGGCAAGGATGGATTTTTGGTACCGATAGACGACGTAAAAGCGCTCGGAAGCAAAATCGAACTTTTAATGCGCGACGAGGAGCTTAGGCAAGAGCTGGTAAAAAACGCCAACGAGCGAAAAAACGCCTTTAAAACCGATCAAATTTATCAAAAGTGGATAGATTTTATCACGCAAAACATAAAGAACTGAAATGCTAAAAGTAAGCATAATAATCCCGACCTACAACCGCAAAGAGCTTTTTGAAGCCGCCCTAAAAAGCGCGCTAGCCCAAGACTACGAAAATAAAGAGATCATAATCAGCGACGATAACTCAAACGACGGTACGCGCGAGCTCGCGCAGAGTTACGTCGCTAAATTTGACAACGTAAAATACGTCCTAAATCAAACCTACGACCGCGGCCCAAACGGAAATAAAAACAACGGCTTTGACCACGCTAGCGGTGATGCTTTCGTGATACTAGACGACGATGACTTGCTGATAGAAGGCGCCATAAGCAAGATGGCGGCCGTGCTAGAGCAGGGGTATGCTAGCGTCTGGGCGAACTGTTATTTTGAGATTGACGGCGAGCCGACGACGAAATTTTCGGGATTTGGACTGAGTAAAAACGGGGAAATTTCGCCGCAGGACTACTACGACGGCAAGATAACGGGCGAGTTTTTGATAATGTTTCGCCGCGACGCCATCGGTCAGAGGCGCTTTGAAAAGGGGCTTTACGGTAGCGAAAATACGCTTTGGATATATCTTTTTGATCTTCCTGCTTACTATCTGCACGATGCAGTGCGTATTTACCGCTTTCACCGCAGCGACAGCGTCACGATAAACTCGTTTAAGCGTCCGCTTTGCATAATGAAAGGCTACGCGATGACTGCGGAGCTCATTTTACAAAAGATCGCCGAGAAAAACGCTCAAGCTAGCGCAAACGGCTCAAATTCGGCTGAGCCGAAATTTCGCGTAAACGACGCTCACATCGCGATCCTCTATAAAATGGCGGCATATTATGCAAAATTTGGCGGCGAATACAAAAAAATGTACGAATATCTTTTTAAAAGCCTCAAATTTAAATTTACAAAAGAAGCGCTTGCAATGCTGATCTTAAGCCCGTTTCCAAAGTCTATGATTTTATTTTTAACTAAAATTCGCGTTTGGATATACAAAAAAACGCACGGCGAATGAAAAAATTAGCCGTTTTTCTATACTCGATGGGGCCGGGCGGCGCGGAGCGCGTGGTTTCAAATTTGCTCCCGGCTTTGTGCGAAAAATACGAAGTTCATCTCGTTTTGATGAGCGAGGTCGTAGCCTACGAGATACCAAGCGCGGTTAAAATTCACTTCCTCGAGCGCTCAGATCCTTATGAAAGCGGCGTAAAAAAGCTTTTTCGTTTGGGACTTTTGTTTCCGTTTTTAGCCTTAAATTATAAAAAACTTTGCGACGATTTGGCTATCGACCTGCATTTTGTCTTAATGAACCGGCCTTGTTATATCGCGCTTTTAGCAAGGATCGCCGGAGTAAAAGGACGGATGGTGATAAGCGAGCGCAGCTGCCCGTCGGTCATCTATAAAAGCGGCCTTAGCGGGTTTGCCAATAGAATTTTGGTTAAGGCGCTCTATCCTAGAGCCGATCTGATTTTAGCCAACGCGCAGGGAAATGCCGATGATCTCGTGCGAAATTTCGGCTGCGACGCAAAAAAAACTAAGGTGCTATATAACGCGATCGATTTAGCGGCGATAAAAACTCTCGCAAACGAGCCGCTAGATGCTAAATTTAAGCCGTTTTTTCTAAATATCGGCCGGCTTGATAGCGGTAAAAATCAAGCGATGTTAATAAAAATAATCGCAAATTTAAATGACGAGCGCGCGACGCTTGGGATTTTAGGCAAGGGGCCTTTGCAAGGCAAGCTTCAAAATTTGATCGACGAGCTTGGCGTGAGCGAGCGAGTAAAGCTGCTAGGCACGGATAAAAATCCGTTTAAATTTATCAAAAACGCGCAGTGTTTCGTCTGTGCTTCGCGGTTTGAGGGCTTTTCAAACGTGCTTTTAGAGGCGCTTGCTTGCGAGAGATTTATTATCTCCACCGATCATAAAAGCGGCGCTAGGGAGCTTCTAGGCGACGATGAGTACGGCATTTTAACGCCCGTTGACGACGAAAAAGCGATGGAGTCGGCGATGAGGCGTGCGCTTGAGGATGAAAATTTGAGGCAAGATTATGAAAAAAAGGCGTACGGCCGTGTAGTAAAATTTGATAAAAATGCCGTCGCGGCGCAGCTCATAGGATACTTAGAGGATAAAAATGTCGAGTAAAATTTCGGGACTCTTGGATAAATTTAAATTTTCAAAACAGACTTGCTTTTTGATGCTTGCGGCGTTTATTTTTAGCGTGGTTTGTAGGCTGTACTGGGTGTATTGGGCGGGCGAGTATCAGCACTTTTTCTGGAACGATCAGCTCATGATCAGCACAAACGACGGCTACGCCTTCGCCGAGGGCGCGCGCGATATGATAGCGGGCTTTCATCAGCCAAACGACCTTAGCTACTATGGCCGTTCGATGCCGACGCTTACGTATTTTTTGTATCAAATTTTACCTTTTAGCTTTGAGAGCATTTTGCTTTATATGAGCGTGTTTTTTAGCTCGCTTATCGTTATTCCCGTGATTTTGATAGCCAAAGAGTACGAGATGCCCAGCATGGGGTTTGCGGCGGCCTTGCTAGCTAGTATCGCAAACAGCTACTACAACCGCACGATGGCCGGCTACTACGACACCGATATGCTCACGATCGTGTTGCCTGCGTTTAGCGTCTGGGCGATGATACGCCTGGCGCAGAAAAAAAACGTAAACGACCTCATTTTTATCCCGATTTTTATCCTGATAAACGACTGGTGGTATCCGAGCTCTTACTCGCTAAATTTTGCCATGCTGGGCGCATTTTTGCTCTATACTTTGATTTTTGATAGGAAAAACGCGCTAAATTACGAAGCGGCTATTTTGATGATAGTTGCACTTACGTATATCGATTTTTACGCTAAAAGCGCGCTTGCGATCGCGCTTTATCTAGCGATGAGATTTCGTCCTCAGATCTGGGATAAACGCGTAGTAGCCGCGTGCCTAGCTCTGGCCGTAGGTTTACTTGGCTTTAGCGGCGGGCTAAATCAAATTTTATTTCAGCTTAAATTTTACATATTTCGCGGGGTTTCCGAGAGTAGTGAACCGGTTTTTCATTTTTATAACGTAAATAAAACGATAATGGAAATGAGCGATTATTCGTTTGAGTTCGAGTCGATAAACGCCTTTGCTAAGCGCATCAGCGGGCATATCGTTACTTTTGTTTTATCGCTCGTAGGAGTCGCGGCGCTTTGTCTTAAATTTCGCTCCTTTTTACTCGCGCTTCCGATGCTGCTACTTGGGTTTTTGGCGCTAAAAGGCGGGCTTAGATTTACGATCTACTCCGTGCCCGTGATGGCGATAGGATTTGGATATTTTGCGGCGCTTTGTGTGAGTTTTTTTAAAAAAGATAAAATTTTAGACAAATTTTGCACCGTTTGCGTTGCGGCGTTTTTCGCGTTTTTCTTTTTATATTTTGATAAATATTACAGCCTTTTGCACGGCAAATCTCCCGTTTTCGCGCCAAATTTTGACGGCGAGGCGAGCTTTGGCGTATATCTAGCCACGTTTGCGGCGGCGGTGCTTATTTGCGGGGCGGCTTATTTTATGGTCTCAGGCCTAAGCTCGCTCAAAAAGCACGCTCTTTTAGAAAAAATTTGCGTCTTTTGTATCGCCGCGCTATCTTTGATGCCGTGTCTTGAGCATATTTACGGCTACAAAGTCGGCACGGTTTTTGCCAAAAGCGAGGTCGAGAGCCTAGATAAACTACACAAGATCGCGGGACGCGAGGACTACGTGCTGGCGTGGTGGGACTACGGCTATCCGATCCGCTACTACGCAGACGTCAAGACCCTCATCGACGGCGGCAAGCACCTGGGCAGGGATAACTTCGCCGTGAGCTTTGCGCTAGCTAGCAACCAGCGCATGTCGGCAAATATGGCCCGTCTAGAAGTCGAATACACCGAGCGAAATTTCAGCGAGAGATTTGGGTTAAATTTGAACCAAATGATGAAAGACTACAACGCCACTAGCGTAAATTCGTTTTTATATTCGCTAAATAGCAAGGATTTCCGCCCGCCACAAAAAACGCGCGAGATTTATTATTATCTGCCTGACTCCATGATCGATATCTTTAGCGCCGTTTTGCGCTTTTCAAACCTCGATCTAAACAGCGGCGAGGAGTACGGAGCGATATTTTATCCGGGCAAACCTTACTCGGTGGACGGCGATACGATAAATATCGGCGGAGGGTTTAGCGTATCGGGTGACGCGTCTAAAGTCTATATCGGCGAGCGCGAAATATCCGTAAATACGTACTTTGAAACAAGCTACGACGAAAAGGATAAGCTGGTCGTCAAAAAGCACGAGATGGACGTGGACGGTAAAATTTATCTCATTTTTATGAAGGATTACAGGCGGTTTTTGGTGCTTGACGAAGCGGTGCTAAACTCGGCCTACATACAGCTTTTCGTGCTCGAAAACTACGACAAAGAGCTCTTTGAGCCGGTCGTTTTAAACGGCGCGGTTAAAATTTATAGGTTGCTAAGATGAGGGCGGTAAATTTGATCAAGGCGCAGGTATCCGCTAGATTTGCGATAGAGGTTTTTTAAATGGCTAAATTCGGATTTTTATCTCACGCCGATATGAGCATTTACTTTTTCCGCGCGCCGATCATGCGCGAGCTAAAGCGGCTCGGGCATGAGGTGTTCGCTATCGCGCCAAAGGGCGACTACACGGATAGGCTAAAAAGCGAGTTTAACTGCGTGACGTACGAGCTTGACCGCGCGAGCCTAAATCCTCTAACCGTGCTTGAAAACTCAAAAAAGCTCGCCGATATCTTGCGCTCGATAAATTTAGACCTACTGCAAACCTCGGCGCATAAATCAAACGTGTTTGGCACCTTTGCCGCTAAAAAAGCGGGCATAAAGCGCGTGATAAATTTGGTCGAGGGGCTTGGTAGCTTTTATATCGATAACGACTTAAAAACCCGTCTAGTACGCGCCGCGATCGAGACGCTTTATAAAAAAGCGCTAAATATGAGCGACGGCTGCGTGTTCGTAAATGAGGCCGATCCGGCGTATTTTTTGAGCCGCGGGCTGATAGCCGAAGAGAAAATTTTTAAGATAAAAAGCGTGGGTGTGGATACGCTCAAATTTGACGAAAGCAGCGTGCCGGCCGCAAATTTGGGCGAGGATCTGCGCGGTAAAAAAATAGTGCTGATGATAGCGCGCGCGATGTGGCACAAGGGCGTGCGCGAGTTTTACGAGGCGGCAGAGCTTTTACGCGGGCGCGAGGACTGCGCGTTCGTCTTTGCGGGCGAAGGGTTTGAGGGAAACAAAAGCACGGCCGACGCGAAGTTTTTAAAGGGTGGCGCGGTGCGGTATCTGGGCGCTAGAGACGACGTGCCGGGGCTTTTAAAGGCTAGCTATCTACTCGCGCTTCCAAGCTACAAAGAGGGCTTCCCGCGCACGGTTTTAGAGGCGATGAGCATGGGCAGAGCAGTCGTTGCTAGCGATGTGGCCGGCTGTAACGAGGCTGTGACGAACGGCTTTAACGGCCTGCTTTGCGAGGCGAAAAACTCGGCCGATCTAGCCGCAAAGATAGAAATTTTACTAAACGACGAAAATTTGGCCGCACAGATGGGACGAAACGGGCGGGAGCTTGCCGTGCGCGAGTTTGACGAGCGAGCGGTCGCTAGGAAATATATAGAAATTTATAGGAAATTTATCGATGTATAGGGCGTTTTTTAAGAGATTACTGGATATTTGCGGCGCGATTTTTCTCATAGTTTTGACGCTGCCGATTATGGCGGTCATCGCGGTTTTGATATATTTTAAGGTTAGCAAGGACGTCATTTTTACGCAGGCGCGCCCGGGTTTGCACGCTAAAATTTTTAAAATTTACAAATTTAAAACGATGAGCGACGAGCGCGGCGCGGACGGCGAGCTTCTGCCCGACGAAGCGCGGCTAAACGATTACGGCAAAAAGATCCGCGCGCTAAGCCTGGATGAGCTGCCGCAGCTTTTTAACGTGCTAAAGGGCGATATGAGCTTCATCGGGCCGCGTCCGCTTTTGGTCGAGTACCTGCCTCTTTACGACGCCGAGCAGGCGACCCGCCATGACGTGAGACCGGGTATCACGGGGCTAGCGCAGGTAAACGGTCGCAACGCGATAAGCTGGGCTGAGAAGTTTAAATTTGACGCGAGATACGTTCGCGAGCTTAGTTTTATGCTGGACGCGAAAATCGCGATTTTAACGGTGCAAAAGGTGTTAAAACGAAGCGGCGTGAGCAAAGAAGGCATGGCTACGACGGAGAAATTTAATGGCCGCAACTAAAATTTACGTTTACGGCTTTAGCGGGCACGGGGCGGTAGTGGCGGATGTGGCTAGAGCGTGCGGATACGGCGAGGTCGTGTTTTTGGACGACGCTAAATTTGACGGCAAAAACGTGCTCAAATTTGACCCGAGTCTGGAAAAAGCGGACGTGATCGTAGCTATCGGAGATAATAAAATCAGGCGCATCCTGCAAGAAAGAGTAAAAAACGCGGGCTTTGACGTTGCACGCTTGATTCATCCAAGCGCGGTAGTAAGCGCTAGCGCAAAAATAGGCGAGGGCGCGGTCGTGATGCCAAATGCCGTCATAAACGCACGCGCAGTAGTGGGCGATGGCGCAATAATAAACACGGGCGCGGTCATCGAGCATGACTGCGAGATCGGCGATTTTGCGCACGTTAGCCCAAATGCGGCGCTAGCAGGCGGCGTGATCGTTGGCGCAAACACGCACGTAGGCATAGGATCTTGCGCTATACAGTGCGTAAAAATCGGCTCAGACTGCATAATCGGAGCGGGCAGCGTCGTAGTAAGAGATATCGCAGACGGTAGCGTCGCCTACGGTAATCCTGCTAAAGTTAGGCGAAATTTGGGCTGAAATTTAAAAGTTTCAAAATGTGTTTATCAAATTTTAACTTGCTTGCTGTTTTACTGCATAGGTTGAATATGGAGAAGATAAAAGAAAGTTAAAACCCATTAATTCTTTGTAGTATTTGACGACGTTGTGTTTAATGCTTAAAACCATAGTTTTATTTTAATTTTCAATAATCTTTTATTTATTATCCACCAAAAAATCCACGAACAAAGCCTTTACCAAATTCTGTCAAAAAGTCACCTACATCTCCATCGTCTTCTATTTGATTCATTAAGTAGACAACCGCGTTTTCTAACTCATTTACTCTTTGGTGAAATTTATATAAAATAATACCCATAACAAAAATTACAACCCCTAAGCCACTAACTATCCAAATCATTTTTTGTGCTCCTTCGTTCAATATAGCATAATTATAAAAATATTTTTATTAAGAATAATTGAAATACTCAATAATAAATCAATAAAAACATACAATAATTCAATAGTTTTTTTATCAGAAAAAAATTTATACAATTTTATATTTTTAAAAATAGGATAAATCAGTGCAAAAGCGAACCAAGCGAGATATGGCGTATTGTCTTGATATTGATGCCGCCACTTTATATAATTGGCGTAAAAATAAGTCGAATTTATATCGCATAGTTATGCATGGCTTCAAATTTGATGAACTGATAGAGAAAAGCAAGCAAACCTACGAATAGCTACAGGCTTTTAGCGAGCTAATAGAAGCCGATATATCTTTAAAAAACACTTCTAAATAGTCTTTTATAAAAATAAATTAAATTTTAAATGCTAGAATTTGCCTCAAATTTAAAAAAGGCAAAAAATGCAAAGAATTTTCCTAAGTCCGCCACACATGAGCGGCAAAGAGCAAGAGTACATAAACGAGGTTTTTAAGAGCAACTATA
>NZ_CALHXD010000263.1 GCF_938040115.1 uncultured Campylobacter sp.
TTGCAAAGCTCGCGCGCCTCGATGCTATAACGCGCATCGGTGAGGAAAAATTTGCGCCCCGCGAGACTCAAAAATATCGCGTTGTCGCAGCCATATCCGCACTCGTGAAATACGGCGTTTTCGTCCTTTAGGATAAAATTTTTCAACTTCGCCCTATCTTACTCCGCTTTTTCTCTAGCGGCCCTTAGAGCTTTTATCTGCTCAAAAATTTGCAGCATCGCGATCATAGCTAGGTGGTAGCCCACAGGCCCAAAGCCCACGATCTGCCCCGCAGTTACCGGCGCTATGAGGCTTTTTTGGCGGAATTCTTCGCGGCGGTGGATGTTGCTGATATGCACCTCGATAACCGGAAGTCCGACGGCTGCGATAGCGTCGCGGATCGCGATAGATGTGTGCGTGTAGGCGGCTGGGTTTATGATGATGCCGTCAAATTCACCGAAGCACTCTTGGATTTTATCCACTAGTTCGCCCTCGAAATTGCTCTGAAAAAACTCAATCTCGATGCCGTTTTGCTCGGCAAAAAGCTTCATCTGTGCGTGGATATCCTCCATCTTCATCGAGCCGTAGATATCAGGCTCGCGCGTGCCCAGCATGTTGATATTCGAGCCTTGGATGACCATTAGTTTAGATTTTGTTTCCATTTTTAGCCTTTTAAAAGATTTAAATTTAGCCTTGATTATACATTTTTTAAGCTAAATTTTCGCTACAATCACGAAAAATAGGAGCTTGAAAAATGATCATCGTTAAACCGAAATTTACAATGCTGTGCGACGAAAATTTTACCGTTTTAGAGGATGCGGCGATCGCTTTTGATGAACGTATCCAGGCGGTTGGAAAGGCCGAGGAACTGCGTAAAAGATACGAGGGCGCGCGGTTTTTCGAGTATCCAGACGCCGTTTTGGCGCCGGCCTTCATCAACCCGCACGTGCATCTGGAGTTTAGCGCGAACAAGACCAGCCTCGTTTACGGCGATTTTTTAGAGTGGCTAAGCTCGGTTATCGCCTCTCGCGGCGCGCTCTCACAGGCGGCAAACGACGCCGTCATCGCCTCTGCGATAAAAACCATGCAGCGTAGCGGCGTGGCGAGCTTCGGAGCGGTTTCTAGCTTTGGCGGGGATTTGGAGGCGTGCGCGAACTGCGGCGGGCGGGTCGTGTTTTTTAACGAAATTTTAGGCACGAACGAAGCCGCGCTGGAGCAAAATTTGGCAAATTTCACCGCCCGCTTTGAAGCGTCGCAAAAGCGCAAAAGCCCACTTTTTACGCCCGCGGTTTCGGTGCACTCACCCTACTCCACGCACCCTGATTTAGCCGCTGCGGCGCTAAAATTAGCCCGCGAGCGGGACTTGGTCATCTCGACGCATTTTATGGAGAGCGAACATGAAAAAAACTGGCTAGAGGGCGGCTCTGGCGGCTTTAAAGAGTGGCTGGTCAAATTTAACCCCGCCGCGCGTCCGCTTTATACGCCAAGCTCGTTTGTAGCGATGTTTGCAGGCGTTCGTACGCTCTTTACCCACTGCGTTTGGGCGGATGATTTTTCGGGCTTTAACCCGAAGCTTCACAGCCTCACGCACTGCGCGGTTTCAAACAGGCTGCTTAGCAAACGCACGCTAAATTTACGCGCCGCGCTGGACGTGGGAGCAAACATAAACATCGGCACGGACGGGCTTAGCTCAAATATAAGCCTAAATTTCCTTGACGAGCTACGGGCAAATTTGCTCATTCACACCGAATTTGACCCGCTTGAGCTAGCTAAAATCTTGCTTCTATCATCGACAAAAAATGCGGCAAAGGCGCTAAATTTAGACTCGGGCGAGATAAAAACGGGCAAGCTAGCCGACCTCGCGCTATACGGCGGTTTTGCGCAGGCGGACGCGGTGCAGCTACCGCTCATGCTCATCTTGCACGCTAAGGGCTGCGAGCGGCTATTTGTGGGTGGCGCAGAGGTAAATTTAAACGATTAAGCCAAATTTTACAGTTTAGGCTCTGGCGCGAAAAAATAAAAATGCTAAATTTAAGCTCAAATTTGTGGCTCGTTTCTTAAATCCCGCCCGCTAGCTAAATTTATAAATTTAAATGGTAAAATGCGCCCGAATTTCACGAAAACGATAAATTTAAAGGAAAAAAATGGGATTTTTAAGATTTATTTTTGCGCCGATTGCGGCGATTTTTAGGTTCATAAACACCTATTTTAAGGCGATGCTGTTTTTACTCATCGTATTTTTGATATTTTTTAGCGGCGAGCGTGAGAGCATAAATCCGCCCAACCTAACCCAGATCAACCTCTCAGGCGCGATCATGGACGCAAACGAGGCGCTAGAAAAGATCGAGGCCGCGCGCAAGGACGCCAACATCAAGGGCGTACTGCTTTATATCGATAGTCCGGGCGGTGCGCTAGCGCCTAGCGTCGAGCTGCACCTAGCAGTCAAAAATCTGCGCGCCAAAAAGCCCGTAGTCGCGTATGCGGGCGGGTCGATGACGAGCGGGAGCTACTATGCGGGCGCGGGCGCGGACAGGATTTTGGCAAATCCGGGCGCATTTATCGGCTCGATCGGCGTGATAATGCAAGGCGCAGACGCCAGCGAGCTAGCGGCTAAAATCGGCGTCTCGCAGCAAGTCGTAAAAGCGGGCGAGTATAAAGAGGCTGGGACGTTTCTGCGCCCGTGGAGCAAAATCGAGCGCGAGCAGCTACAAGAGCTCGTAAACGCCAGCTACGAGATGTTCGTAAGCGACGTGGCGGCGGATAGAAACCTAGACGCGAACAAAAGCAAAGAGTGGGCAAACGCGCGGGTATTTCTCGCCAGCGACGCGGCAAAGCTCGGACTCATCGACGAGGTTAGCGATTATTATTCGGCGCGCGCCGAGCTAGAAAAACTAAGCGGCGTGGCCGAGCCCGTCTGGGAAAAGCCGTCCGTCTACGAAAAAGCGATGCAAAAATTTATAAATCAAGGCGCAAACTCGCTAATCTCGGCGTTTTTTGAAGCTAAGGCGAGGTAAATTTAAAGGCGCGGCGTGAAAATAATCTCGAAATTTAAAGACAACTACGACTTTATGGTATCAAAATACGGCCTTGACGAGACGCTGGTTTACGACCGTAGAAACTCGACTCTCGTCGCCGCCGATGAGCTATGGAAACTGAGCAAAATAGACAAAATGGATTTTGAAAAGAAACTGGGCGGTTACCGATTTGCGGGCGGTAAATTTATAAATTTAAACAAAACTGACATCAACGATGTGCCGCGCCTGCTACACTCTATCATCTTTATCGGCAAAAAATTAGTTCATATTTTCGCCGCTGATGGCAAGATCTATACCAGCCTCGATCTAAAAGAAACCGATAACAAAACTGGGATCTTGACGTTTAACAACGATTTTCGCGCCTATCCCGTTTCGCAGTTTCGGCAGATAGGCGATCGCGCCACGAGAGAGGATATTTTGCTCGACATAAAATACCCCCTAGGCGCCACCTGCGAAAAATCGTTAAAAAACATCGTTCGCGACGGTAAAGCGATAAGCGCAGACGAGATTTTAAATGCGCCGATCGTGCTTTTTAAGATAACGCAAAGCATCCGCACTGCCGCGATAAATCCGCAACTTAGCGCGATGGGGCTTTATCTGGACGCTGATTTCGTCTGGCAAAGCCTAGTAGAGTTTTTATCCGCCAAAAAGGACGCCTCTGCGCCGGCAGGCATAATCCCAAACGATATAAAAATCGCCAGCAAGGGCTTTGACGTAAAACGCTCGTTTCGTCCGAAGATGAAGTAGCGTAACTAAATTTTTCTTGCTGGATAAGCGCCTATTTGGATTAAATTTTGCGATAAAATTTTGAAACTAAACTTCGGTGCGACCAGCTAAACGCAAACGACTAGCAATAGACCTGGCGGGTAAATTTAGTCAAATTTTATATAAATTTTACGCGGCAAAATGCAAGACATCAACTTTATCGCAACGAAATTTGCTCAAATTTAGCGAAATCAAAAACTCGCCAAAGCTAAATTTGAGCACGAGTTAAAAATGCCAAACCACTCGCCAACGCTACGCCGCCGCCAAATTTAAACCTCCTCAAGCCCCATCAAAAGCCTGATAGCAAGATTTGCCTCGTGATTTGCGCAGATCGCCACGCGCGCGGCCATGAGCCCCTGCCCTACGCCTGCGGCGTTTTGCAGATCGCCGCACAGATATACGTTTCGCGCAAATTTGACCGTTTTTATGAGATTTGAGCTAAAGTAGCCCGCCATACCGGACGCGCCGACGATCTTTTTATCTCGCAGGCTCGCGCCCGCCTCATTTACCATCATCGCCTTGCCCGCGACGTTGTCAAAGGCCTCGCAGATGACGCCACACGGCGCGAAAATCTCGGCGACGTTGGCAGCAGTTAGCGTCACGTCGTGCGTCACGACCTCGACAAATGGATTTACCTCGGCGATGAGCTCTTTTAGGGCGTCCGTCTTTTTCATACCGATGTGGCGGACGAAGTACTGCTGGCGGTTTAGGTTGCTAGGCTCCACGACGTCAAAGTCGGCCAGCACGAGCTTGGCGACTCCCGTGCGCGCTAGGCTTAGCGCGATATTTGAGCCAAGACCGCCCAGCCCCGCCACGCCCACGCAGCCGCTAGCTAGCGCCGCGTTTAGCTCGGGGCTGTTTCTGGAGGCGATCATGGCCTTTAGCACTTCGCGTCCGGGCATCACGCCGCGCCTGATAAATACGACGTTTGAGCCCTCTTTTAGCTCTAAATTTTCCTTCGTCGCAAAGCCGTCTAGGATAAAGATATCAGGCTCGCTAGCGTTAAATTCGACTAGAAATTTATACATATCACCGTTTTTATCGTCCAGAGCCTCGTTTTTTAGCTCATCCATCGTGTTTGCCGCGACTTTAAATTTCGCTCCGTTTAGCGTTATCTCTTTCATTTTTCTCCTTAAATTTACAAAATCATTTGGCTAAATTTGACGCGCTCTAGCCCAAATCCCGCTCAAATTTATACCATCCGTAAACGTCACCCTCAAGCTCGCCGTGAAATAGCGGCTTGAGTTTTAAATTTAGCCTCACCGCGGGCGCGTCCAAAAGCTCGCTCGAGCGGTAAAGCAGCAGCCATTTTACGCGTTCGTCGAGAGTCTTTAGCACGTTTTCGCCGCCCTCAAACATCGTTAAACGCGGCGCGAAAGCTTCGTTTATATCGCTCGTTACGCGCACGCTCCTACCCTCCACGCCAAAAAGCGGTATAGACGCGTCAAGCTCCCGCTCGCGCGAGTATATCATGACGTTTGGGCTTTTGCCGTCCTCTATCAGCCTGGTGTCTAGCCTCGGGCGGTCGGCGCGGACGGTGGCGCCGCCGATAACTAGCAGCTCGGCCGCACTGCGAAGGCGGTGAGAGTGCGTACGGCTAGCTAAATTTGAGATGATCTTGCTCTGCGCGGTGCCGACTGCGACGCCGTTTGCGCTAAGGGCGAGCTTAAAAAAACTAAAATTCCCCCTCTGCCACGTTAGAAACGGCTCTACCAGCTCGTCCGCCTTGCGCCGTAGCACGTCAAATTTGACCGATATACCGCTGCTTTTCAGGATTTCCGCGCCGCCGCTTGCCACGGCGTTTTCGTCGCCTCTAGCGATAACGACTTCGGCAAATTTTAGCCGACTTAAAAGCTCGGCGCATGGCGGAGTTTTACCGCGGTGAGCGCATGGCTCGAGCGTCACGTAGGCCTTGGCGCCTTTTAGCAGATCGCCGTGATTTTGCAGGATGTATTCATACGTGAAATTTGGCTCCAAGTCCGCGTTTTCAAGCTCGGCAGCACTTTCAAATTTGACGCCCAAAGCCGCGTTGTAGTCTCGTAAAAAATCCCTTAAAAATGCCTCGCTTTTTTCGCAGAGCGCCAATAAAATCGCGCTTGGCTCCGCGTGCAAAAAGCCCGCTCTTTTATGAGCGGCGACTGAAAGCAACCTACCGCCGGCATCCAAAACCGTACAACCGACGGCTGGGTTTGGGTAGGTTAAAATTTGAAACTCCCAAGCCTTTTTTATGGCTAGAGACATGTAAAATTCGTCGTTTATCATCGCTGCCGCCTAGTTAAATTTGGGGTATTATACTAAAATTTGCGCGGCGGATTTTTAAATTTAGCGACTTATTTTTACTATTTTGATCTCCAAACTCGCACCTTCGCGGCGTAAATTTCGCTAAGATTCGCTCCAAACGTAAAATCCCAAAAGAGGCAAAATTTGAACATAAACGAAGCCATAGTTGCCACCACGAAAAAGCAAAGCGAATGCAAAAGGCGATATATTAAAAGCGTAATTCTTGGACTTTTCTTTACTTTCGGCGTGCTTTTGATAGGAGGTGAGATCGTTATGTATATATTCGACAGCAGCGGAGCTAGAGATTTATTTGCAGCCGTCTATTTCCCGTTTATCATTCTTGCTATTAACATATCCGCATACTATGCGCTAGATGCGGAAAAAGATTATACGAGTTTTTTTAAAAATACGTTCATTCGCATTGCGATAAAAGACGTAAATCCAACCTTTAAATACGATCCCCAAGCAGGCATAACCGAAACAGAATTTAGAAAAATCAATATTTATTCACGCGACAGATTCCGCGCCGAAGATCAAATCAGCGGCATTTATAATGGCGTCAAATTTAGCCTCAGCGAAGCGATCGATATCCCAAATGACTCGAAGCTAAATTTAGGCGACTCGGCGACATTAAATTTACTC
>NZ_CALHXD010000264.1 GCF_938040115.1 uncultured Campylobacter sp.
TGCCTGGCGCGGTCGAATCGGTACGGCGGATGCGTGAATATAGGTTTCGGGCATGATTTCCCAAAATCAGAACCCATAGACGCCGAGCGCGTAAACAACTTTGAGGCACCCGTGATCCTTGGTAAAGACGGCAAGGTCGCGCTAAAACAAAGCGGAGAGAACTATCGCTACGAGGGCGCGAAACTAAAAGACGGCACATATGCGATTACCGGCGAATACAAGCCTACGTTTTGGACGGAAGATGCTGATGGCAAATGGCACATGGGCGGTACTAAAGAAACAATAAAAAATGCTAAATTTTGCCGCCGCGCTACGATGAGCGCAAAGAGCGTCATAAATGTCGGCGCAGGAGATGACTTTATAACCAAATCCACGGGGCAACGCCTTGAGATTGTGCCTTTGGAAAATCCGGCTAAATTTAAAGTCGGCGAGCCGTTTAAAGTAAAGGTGCTATTTGAAGGAAAACCTTTAAAAGTCGCTACCATTGACGGCACGTTTGACGGATTTTTGAAAGACAAAAGCGCGTTTCATGCAACGACCGATCTAAAAGGGGAAACCGAGGTTTTAGCGCTTAGACCAGGGAAATGGGTGCTAAAAGTAGTGCATAAATTCCCTTACGCAGATGCTAAAAAATGTGACGAAGAGACAGCTATAGCCTCTTTTACTTTTGAGATAAAATGAGTTTTATTAAATTTGACCGCTTTAGCAAAACAGAGGCGGTCAAATTTATATATTTAAGGAAAAGCGTATGAATCTTAGCTCTGCACAGGCTGGAATTTTATATAAGATAAAAGAGCTCAAAGCTGAAGGCAAACTACTTCAAAAGTTGCTCGATATGGGCTTTATAAACGGAGCCGTCATTGAAGCGGTAAGACTCGCTCCGCTTCTTGATCCCATAGAGTTTAAAATTCAGGACTGTTTGATATCGCTTAGAAAAAGCGAGGCGGCTTTGGTGGAGGTTGAAGTTTGCAAATAAAAGTAGCGCTTGCAGGGCAACCAAACTGCGGCAAATCCACCGTATTTAATATGATAAGCGGCATACGTCAGCATATCGCGAACTATCCCGGTGTTACCGTTGATAAAAAATCGGGTTTTTTTAGCGTAGCAGACGTGGATGTCGAGATGGTTGACCTGCCGGGCACCTATTCGTTTAGTTCGTATTCGCTTGAAGAAAAAGTCGCAAAAGAATTTATCGTAAACGAAAAGCCTGACGTCATTTTAAACATCATCGACGCTTCAAATTTAAAGCGAAATTTATACCTAACCTTTCAACTGCTCGAAATCGACGTTCCCGTCGTCATCGTCTTAAATATGCTAGATGTAGCTAAAAGACGCGGCATAATTATAGACTCCGGCAAAATAGCTAAAATTTTAAAATGTCCCGTAATCTGTGCTAGCGCGTCAAAGGGCGAAGGCAAGGCTGAAATTTTAGACATTTTAAGAAATGCTAAAAATCTAAAACAAAACTACAAAGAATTTAAGGTAAATTACGAAGAGTTGGAGCCTTTTGTTTTAGAGCTACAAAATAGCGTATCTTTAGATAAAGGCGTGAGTACGAGATGGCTTTGCGTAAAAGCCCTTGAAAACGACGCTGCGGCCTTAAATTTGCTAAAAAACTCTAACACCGAGATAGAAAATTTAACGGTGGAGCAAAGGGCTAAATTTAACGAAAAAACGGGCAAAAGCATTGAGGGCTATTTGGCTGCGCTTAGATACGAAAACGCGAGCATAGTCTTTAGCGAGTGCGTAAAAGAGACCAAGAAAAATCAAGCCACGCTAACGGACAAGATAGATAAAATAATCCTAAATCGTTGGCTTAGTTTTCCGATCCTTTTTGCCATTATTTTTGCGATTTACGAGAGCAGTATAGTTTTTGGTTATAAGCTCACGAACTACACTTGGCCGCTGCTTGCGGCTATTAAAAACTTTGTGGTTGATATTACGCCTGCGGCAGATATCGCTAAAGTGCCGCTCATAACAGACGCGGCTATATGGCTCGTAAATTCCGCCGTCGCGCTTTTAAACTACCTGCCGATATTTTTTATACTTTTTGCAATGATCGCAATTTTAGAGGATGTCGGATATATGCCAAGGATGGCATTTGTCTTAGATAAAATTTTTAAAAAATTCGGCCTACACGGGCAAAGCACCTTGCCGCTAGTACTTGGCGGGGCATTTGTAGGAGGCTGTGCGGTGCCGGGCGTTATGTCTACTAAGGGTATCGCCGACGATAGGGCGAGAATGGCGACTATTCTCACCGTTCCTTTGATGAACTGCCTAGCTAAGGTGCCTTTTTATACGCTGCTTTTGGGTGCGTTTTATACGACTACGATCGTGGCTGCGGACGGGACGAAAAGTATAAATACCTCGCAAATGAGCGTAATGATGTTTTATATCTCGACGGTTACGATCTTAGCTGCGCTTTTGATAGCTAAATTTTTAACCTCAACGATTTTAAAGACGAGAGAGACCGCACCCTTTGTGATGGAGCTACCGCCTTATCACCTGCCGACGTTTAAGGGCGTCGTGATAAGAGCGTGCGAGCGCGTGTGGTTGTATATCAAAAAGGTTTGTACGATCGTCATCGCAGTAGCCGTGATACTATTTGCGCTTTTGCAGTTTCCGGGACTTTCAAACGAAAAGCAGGAGCATTATGCAAACGAAGAGGCCAAGGCTCTAGCGAATTTTGAAGTGGCTGCAAGAAAATCAAGCTATTATGCGAGTGTAGACAGCAGAGAAAAGGTCGCGCAATTACTAAATTTTTATGACGGATACAAAGCTAAAAAGATGGGCGGAGGCAAAGGAATAGACGAAAAATATGAGGCCGAGAACCCCGAGTTTTACAAATTTATAATGCCAAAATCCGATCAAGACGCAAAAGCGATAAATTCAGCACTTAGAAAGCTATCGACGCAAAGAAAGACGATCCTAAGAGAGCAAAAAAACGACAAAATAGAAAGCTCGCTCCTTGGTATGGCCGGACGTGCGCTTGAGCCTATATCAAAATTTGCAGGGTTTGACTGGAGGATAAACGTAGCATTTTTAAGCTCGTTTGCCGCCAGGGAGTCTGCAGTGGCGACGCTTGGCAGTATATACGAAAGCGGTAAAGCCACCGAAGCAAGTAGCGGCGAAGAGATGAGGCCTGAAGAAGCAATGAGGCAAAGTAGCGGCTATACTCCGCTACATGCGGCCACAATCATTATATTTATGCTTTTGACACCTCCTTGCATAGCTACAATGATCGTAGTAAAAATGCAAACAAATAGTTATGCTT
>NZ_CALHXD010000265.1 GCF_938040115.1 uncultured Campylobacter sp.
TGCCCAAATTTGACGAAAAAAAGCGTCATCGTCGTAAATGTCTCGGGACGCGGCGACAAGGACATAAACACCGTGATGAGCTACGAGAAAGGAAAAATTTATGGCTAAGGTAAAAGACGCGTTTGTCGGCAAAAAAGCAAACATCGGTTACGTCGTGGCGGGATATCCTAGCGCCAAAGCGACTAAGGAGTTTTTACTAAATTTAGACGGCAGTTGCCTGGATCTACTAGAGCTTGGCATCCCCTACTCCGATCCACTAGCAGACGGCAAACTCATCGCGCAAGCTAGCTTTGAAGCCGCCACAAAGGGCGTAAATACGGACGCGATATTTGCCATGCTAGAGGAGTGCAAAGGCAAGATAAATAAACCCGTAGTTTTTCTCGTGTATTTTAACATCGTGTTTGCTTACGGCGTACAGAATTTTATCGCCCGCTCAAAAGAGGTCGGTATAGCTGGCTTCATCATCCCTGATCTGCCGTTTGAGGAGAGCGAGGAGGTGGCGGGACTGTGCGCTAAATTTGACCTTGATCTCATCCCGCTAATCAGCGTCACTTCGCAAAACCGCGCGGATAAAATTTTAAAATTCGGCTCGGGATTTGTCTATGCGCTCGGTGCTATCGGCGTGAGCGGCTCGCAGCGAGCAAGCGAGGAGCGACTAAAAGCGCTAGTAGAGGGTCTAAAAAAAAGAAGCGATCTGCCTGTCGCGGTAGGCTTTGGTGTGAAAAATAAAAACGACGCCGACGAGGTAAAAACCTATGCCGACGGCGCGATAATCGGCACCGAGATAGTAAAGCTCACGGCCAAATTTGAGGGCGAAGAGCTGATAAAGCAAATCAATAAACTTTTTTAAATTTAGCGGCGTTTGCGTTAAATTTAAGTATAATTATAAAATTTTGTTTAAAGGACGGCGCGATGATGGACGTTGCGGAGCTTGGGATCAAGCATCTGTGCGAGGATACCCTGGGCTACAAGGTAGAGAGCGCAAAGAGCGCGGAGGGGGAATTTTACGGATCGAGTTTGCCGATTTTTAAGGGCAAAGAGGAGTTTCACTTTTATCTTTACTTTAAAAAAGATACGCTAAATCGCTTTGCTAGCGTGCTTCTTGGCGTCGATAAACTAGCCGAAGACGAGCTAAGCGACATCTGCAAAGAGGCGGCAAATCTCACGATCGGCTACGCTAAAAATCTACTAAACGAACGCGAAGCAAACGCCTATAAACTAGGCACTCCCGAGTATCTAGGCAGGACGAGCTTTCACGTCAAACTAGACGACAAACGCGTCTATAAAATCAAAAATAGAACATTTCAAGTAGGATACAAAAAAATATGAGCGAAGAACTACAAGAAGTAACCGCCGTAGAAACGGCGCTGCAAGGGGTTCAGGAGATGTTGCAGGAGCGCGGCGGGCTTTTTAAAAGCTACGACGAGCTGATGGATATCGGCGTGGATTTTATCTCGGAGCTAGGCACCACGACGATTAGCGTAAAACAGCTCTTAAAGCTCGAAGTTGGTTCGGTAATCGATCTAGAAAAGCCTGCAGGCGAGAGCGTGGAGCTTTTTATAAACAACCGAATTTTTGGCAAGGGCGAAGTAATGGTCTACGAAAAAAACCTCGCAATCAGGATAAATGAAATCCTAGACTCAAAATCCGTCATCCAGTACTTTAAACGAGAGCAGTTATGAGGATTTTCGCCGCGCTTTTGTTGTTTTTCGCCGCACTTTGGGGGTCAAATTTATCTACTTACAACATTTACGAGCGCAGTGACCGCGTCGATATCATGCTTAGCTTTGACGCGCCTTATAGCGGAGCGATCCTGCAAGAGCGCAAAGACGGCGCGATAACCCTGCTTTTTAAAGACCTGCAAAACGACCAAAATATCGAAAAAAGCGTAAACTCAAGCATACTGCAAGAGCTTTTGTTTGAGCCTAGGGGGCAAAATTTAGCCCTCGTGATAAAAAGCGACACTCAGGTGGCCGTTAGCGCGTCAAAAACCACCGACGGCTTTGGCCTGCGCATACGTGTGACGCCTGAAAATGCAGCGAACTCAGCCGCCGCAACTGCGCTCTCGCCACAAGAAACTAGAGAAAATATAACCGAAGCAACGAATTTATCCGGCGATCAAAATGCATCAAATTTGACCCCGTCTGCTCAAGGTGCCGGCTTAAATTTAGGCATGCAAAACGGCGACGCAAATTTCATGACGCAAGGCATGAGTGATATGATTGATTATAGATATTACTCGGTTTTGGGCGTTTTGGCGCTACTTTTAGTCGTGCTTTTGTTCGTCAAGGCAAAGCTAAAAAATAAGCAAAAAATGATAAAAACAAAGCGCGAAAACGGCTGGTTTGAAAAGGTAAAAAGCGACGAAGGCGTGGAGATAATCTACGAAAAACCGCTTGATGATACGAACAAAGTCGTTCTTTTTCAGCACCTTGACAGACGCTACCTCGTGCTAACAGGTACGTCAAACGTGCTTTTGGATAAATTCGGCGAAGAAAAGATGACGAGCGAGCAGGACTTTCAGAGCTTTTTTGAAGAAAATCAAAAAAAGCTAAACGCCTACATCGAAAACCGCCAAACGCTGGACGCATACAAGGATAAGGCAAGTATAGACTA
>NZ_CALHXD010000266.1 GCF_938040115.1 uncultured Campylobacter sp.
AATCACGCGACATCAAGGCTTACGAGCGAAATTTAAGCGTAAAAAATATAGAAATCGCAAGCATTTTTAAAGAGGTCGATGGTGAAATCGAGCCGTGGGAGAAGGTGAAAATTTAGCGCCGTCTTACGCACTTCTTTTTGGCTTGCTTGGGAAAATTTGATTAAAACGCCAAAATACGTTACGTCGATTCTGCCAATATTTACGGCAAATTTCGAGCGTTAAATTTAGATATTTAAAACGCCGTAAAATAGCGCAAATTTGGCGCTAGGATGATAAGCGGCTTTGAGCGGGTAAATTTGATTTTGCGTTTCGGCGATGTATGGATGGTAAGATAAAAATCTCGCACGAACAGCGTTGCGATAAAATCTAAAATTTACGAGCCAGAGTGGGCGTTTGCTAAATTTAGCGTTTTAAATTTGACGGCAAATTTAAAGGACGAAGTAGTCAAATTTAAAAAGGCGAACCTGACATCAAATCTCCGTCAAATTCGCCTTTTTTCAGAAATCAAACTCCGCCGACTAGCCAAATTTACAATCAAATTTGACAGATCGGAGCTCGTTTTACTCCGCTCTCATCTGCTCGGCAGTAGGTACTTTTGGTAGTCCCGGCATCAGCATCGTCGATCCGCTAACCGCTACGATAAAGCCCGCTCCCCCGCGGATCTCAAGCGCGCTAACCTCGAAGCTAAAGCCCTTCGGTCGTCCTAGCAGCTTAGCGTCCGAGCTAAAGCTATACTGCGTCTTTGCGACGCAAACGGGCAAGCCGTCAAAGCCTAGACGCGAAATCTCGGCTAGATCAGCTTGCGCGCGCTGGCTAAAGACCACTTCTTTTGCGCCGTAAATTTTAGTCGCGATCTTTTCGATCTTGGTTTTGATGGGGTCGGCGGGCCCATACGTGAAGGTTATCTCGCGAGCCGGCTTTTCGCAGATTTGCGCAACTTTTTTAGCCAGATCCTCCGTGCCGGCGCTTCCCTTTAAAAAGCCTTCGCACACGCTAAACTCAGCCCCCGACTCCTCGCAAAGAGCGCGCACGTGGGCTATCTCCTCGTTCGTATCGGTCGCGAATTTATTTAGCGCGACGATGACGTTTTGGTTAAAATTTTTGAGATTTTCTATGTGGGCTTTTAGGTTTTCGCCGCCTAGCTTTAGCGCGTCTAAATTTGGCTGCGAGATGCCGTCTTTATCGCATCCGCCGTTATATTTTAGCGAGCGGATGGTGCTTACTAGCACGACGCATTTTGGCGCGAGATTTGCGGTGCGGCACTTGATATCGAGGAACTTTTGCGCCCCTAGCTCAGCGCCAAATCCCGCCTCGGTCACGACGTAGCCCGCTAAATTTAGCGCAGTTTTGGTCGCGATCACGCTGTTGCAGCCGTGCGCGATATTTGCAAACGGTCCGCCGTGGATGAGCACGGGCGTGCCCTCAAGCGTTTGCACGAGGTTTGGTTTTATCGCCTCTTTTAGCAGGACGCAGACGGCGTCGGCGCAGTTTAGGGATTTTGCGCGCACGAGGCCGCCATCTTTATCGTAGGCGACGACGATGTTTTCTACGCGCTCTTTTAGATTTTTTAGATCGGTCGCTAGGCACAGTATCGCCATTATTTCACTAGCGGCCGTGATTACGAAGCCGTCCTTGCGGGTAAATTTATTGCTCTTTTCAAGGCCGATTTCTATCTCTCTTAGCGAGCGGTCGTTCATATCCATACAGCGTTTGAAAACGACGCGCGCAGGGTCGATATTTAGCGCGTTACCGTGGTGGATGTGGTTATCTAGCATCGCTGCGATGAGGTTGTTTGCCGAGGTGATAGCATGAAAGTCGCCGTTAAAGTGCAGGTTGATATCCTCGCTCGGCGTCACCTGCGAGTAGCCGCCGCCCGTCGCTCCGCCCTTTATACCGAAAACCGGCCCCAGGCTCGGCTCTCTAAGCGCGGCGCACACGCGTTTGCCGATACGCGCTAAGCCGTCAGATAGCCCGACGGTCACGGTCGTTTTGCCCTCTCCGTAGGGCGTCGGATTGGTCGCGGTAACTAGGATGAGGTTTGCGCCCGTCGCGCTGCCTAGTCGCGGCTCGATCTTGGCTTTTAGCTTGCCGAAGGTGTCTAGCGCCTCCTCGCCTAGCCCCAGTTTTGCGCCGATTTTTACGATATTTTGCGGCTTTGCGCTCGCTTCTATTTCTCTGTCGCTTAGCATCGTCTTTCCTTAAAAATTTGATTTAAAATGATTTTGTAATTTTACCTCGCAAATGCGAAAAATCTCATTAAATTTTAGCCGCTCGTAATCAAATTTGGGCTAAATTTGAAACTAAAATCGATAAAGGATCGCTATGAAGGCGCTAAAATTTGGACGCGAAAGCTAGATGAGATAGCTAAATTTGACGTCTTGCTCGTGCCGGGCGGTTTTGCGGCTAGGGAGCTTGTGCATGAGGCCGAGTTTATAGCCGTTCTAGGCGAGCTAGCGCGCAGGCACGGGTATGTGATCTCGGTATGCACGGGCTCGGTTTTGCTAGCTAAAACCGGGCTTTTGGACGGCATGGAAGCTACTAGCAACAAACTATCATGGCAGTGGGTGACCTCAGAGGCTCCTGGCGTGCGCTGGATACGCGGGGCCAGGTGGTGCGTTAGCGGGAAATTTTACACCGGCTCGGGCGTGAGCGCTGGTATCGACGCAGCTCTAGGCTTTATCGCCGATATGCACGGGCTGGACGAAGCGCAGAGGATCGCTCGGACGATGGAGTATGTCTACAATAGCGACAAAAACGCGGAGTTGTTTTAAAATTTAGCTTGCGGCGGTTGCTTAAATTTGAGTGCTAAATTTAAACCGAGTCAAATTTCGAGGCGCTGTACCTAAAAGATGCGTGAAAAACAAATTTACAAAATTAGCCGTTCAAAAGCACGGGTATAAAAAGAGCAAATTTAGTCTGATAGTCGGAAGATTTCTGATTTATGGCTAAAAACAAGTAAATAATCCAAAACGATGCAAATTTTACTGCCAAAAATCGCAAATTTTATAAATTCAGCGGTTTTGGGCGACAGATTTATCGTCGTTTAGAGCGTTTTAAGCTTTTCGCGCACCAAGGCAACGTAAATCATCGCTAGCGTCGTCGCAAACCAGATGACGTAAGGTAAGCAAAAAACAAAAGGCTTTTCGTAGTAGTCGTATTGCACGCCGACGTTGCGGCCGATGTAGAGGTAAAATCCGCCCACGATAACAAGGTAAAACATCACGGCAATGGCGTCGCAAACGCGAACTAGCTTGCTTAGCGGGCGCTTAGGTTCTGTTTTGGTTACGTGATCGTTATTCATTTTTTCTCCTTTATTTTTGGGAAATGTTATCATAATTAGCGTAAAATTTTGATGATTTATATCAAAAACTTGCTTTTAAAATTCAAATCAAAAGTCCACTATAAAATTTAAGACGAAATTTAACCAAAATTCGCGTAAAATCCATCCAAAAAGCAAGTAAAAATGATAAACAAACGGGCGCAGCGTATCGCTCGGGCGATGGAGTACGTCTGGAATAGCGACAAAAACGCGGATCTGTTTTAAATTTTAGTTTGCGGCGGGCGCTAAAATTGAGCGCTAAATTTAAGCCGAGTCAAATTTACCGCGCCGCGCGCCAAAACCGTAATTTTTAAAACAAACGACTCGTATCTTGTCCCGCGCTACCACAGTTTTAGGCAGACTTGCCCTATTATGACGGCGATGGGAGCCCCGTTTATGTCGTAGGTGTTGCTAGAGTTTGAACCAAAATCGGGCTTAACGACATTGCCTTGTATCACCCAAGTGTTGCTTGAGTTTGCGCCGTATTTGGGTTTTATTTTTCTCCCGTCAAACTCAAATGTGTTAGAGGAGTTGGCTCCAGTTTTAGGCTTTAGCACGCCGCCGTCAAATTCAAACGTATTGTGCGTGGTTGCGCCGTATTTGGGCTTTAGCTCGTTGCCCTCATATACCCAAGCGCCGTTGCCCGCAGACCTTCCGTCCCAGTTGATTTTCGGCATTTTATCCTCCTAAAATGAGTTATAATCAATCATTTTGCGCGGCTTGCTTCTTTTGCTTTTACGGCTTCGTAAATTTCATCCGCGTTAGTTAAATTTGCGTCCAAAAACTCCTGCGCCTTTTTGAGAGTGCGCGCCCCCATTATACCGTCGGCCTTGACGCCGATAGCCTTTTGCACGTATAAAATTTTCTCTTTTTGCGTCATCTGCGGCGCGGTTTTAGCGTCGTCGGTGGAGTTTGTTTCGCGCGCCGTCTCGTTTGAGCCGTCAAATTTAGCCGTCATCTCGCGAAATTTGGCCTCCAGGCTGCGCGACGCCTCAAAGCGCTCGTCAAGCTGCATAAGAGTCGGAGCGTAACCAAAACTTGATATCGCGCCGTAGATCGCGCCGACCGCACCAAAGCCCGCTAAAATTTTAAAAAACAGAGCAAAAGCCTCTTTGTTTCGCATGCTTTGGCGGTACTCTTTAGGCACGGCACTACGGCGGATCAGCGTAACCAGCGCGCTAAGGGGTGCTAAGACGCACCAAGCCGTGCCCGCGCAAATAGCCAAAAATATAAGCGTATAAATAGGCGCCATGATGTAGCGCTCGGCTAAATTTTCGCCCAAAAATCCTGCCGTAAAAACTAGCGCAATCAGCCAAAACACCGAGCCCAGCCCGAACCAAACCGCAGGCGAGTAAACGGGAGAGATTTTATCCAGGCATTTTTTCATCGTATCGCCCAGTTTGCTCGCCGCGCCCCTTGAGACGTAGCCTTCGCAGGCCTCTATCACGGCGTTTGCGGCCTCGGTTTGCGCGCCGTCCGTTTTAGCGATACGCTTTAGCGCGGAGTCAAGAACCGGCTGCGAGCAGTAGCGCGTGAAAAATTTAAACGCCTCGCGCCTAGTTATCTTGCCGTCTGCACCCATCTTTTCTAACATAGATATCTCGTCTGCGAAAAGATCGTCGAAAAACGGCGGCCTGATAAATGCGTAAGGCGGGTTGCTAAAGCCCACCGCCTCGTACTCCTTGCCCAGCAGTATAAAATTTAGCCGCGTTATAGCGCTAGAGCCCACGTAAGAAAACAGGTGCGAGCTCTCGTCGCCGCTCTCTTCGTCTTGATAAA
>NZ_CALHXD010000267.1 GCF_938040115.1 uncultured Campylobacter sp.
AGCATCATGGTGATGATCGTGATCTGCGTGTTCGTGTTTAGCGTCGTGGTGATGATCGTGGTCCGCGTGCTCGTTATGACCTTCAAATTTGATCTTTTCCACGCCCTCATCGGTTTTTACGATTTTAAGGTTTGGATAAGATTTTTGAAATTTCGGCAGCCAAGCCTCCTCAAACTCGATCCCGATAGCAAAATAAAGGTCGCTTTTTTCAAGTGCGGTCATTTGTTTCGGTTTTGGTTCGTACGTGTGCGGATCGGCTCCCTTGCCTACCATGACGTTTACCTCGACCGCGTCGCCCGCGATTTGCTTGACGAAATACTCCTGCGGCAAAATACTGACGCTAACTTGCCCTTTGGCGTATAGCGCGACTAAGCCCAAACATAAAAACGCGAAAATTTTTCTCATTTTTATCCTTTCCGTGTTAAAATTTGGGCGAAATTATATCAAAAGCAACTTAGTTGCAAATTAATTTTTCTCAAGGTATAATACCCTAAAATTCTTAACGCGGAGGAAAAATATGGGCGAAAATTTGGAAGAAAAAGCCGGTTTTGAGGAGCTTTTAACGAAAAATGATATCAAAATCACTCCGCTTAGACTTGAGATTTTGCACATTTTACACGCCGCCGCCGCACCGCTTAGTTATGATGAAATTTTAGCGCAAATCGACGCGAACAAAACCACGTTTTACCGCTGTATGGACCTTTTTGAAGCTAAGGGCATCGTGCTAAAAAGCGAAAATAACCGCAAAAATTTCTACGAGCTTGAAAGCGGGGCAAAGGCGTATTTCGTCTGCGACGTCTGCCACAAGATGACAAACATCGACATGCCTCGTCTAAAACAAAATCACGTCAAAAGCGTCGTGGTTAAGGGTGTTTGCGACGAGTGCTTTTAAATTTTTCGCTTAAATTTGACGGTAAATTTGCAGCTTAAATCCGCTTGCCGAGAGATTTTTGCTGCAAATTTAAAGCGATTGGTTTTGCCAAAATTTAAAACTCAAATTTGACGCGGATGACCCAAAACTAATCCTCATAAAGCTTTGCGATCTCCGGCGGTATCGCGATCGGACGACCGCGCGCGAGGTCGAAAAACACATAAGTCGTCACCGCGCTAGCGACGAGTACGCCGTCCTTGCTAAACTCGTAAAAACGCTTCGAGCAGCTTCTTTTTTCGGGCTGCGTCCAGGTTTTCACGCGCACCTTATCGCCCAAAAACAGCTGCCCCAGATAGTCTATCTCGTGCCTGCGCACCATCCACGTGCGGTTTTGCGCGAGATTGGTCTCGATGAGGTCGCCCACGGCGTTTGAGTGCGCGTTGGCTGCTTCTTGCATCCAGATGACGTAGTGAGCGTTGTTTGCGTGATGGTTCACGTCGATGGCATCCTCGCCCACGGTAAATTCGTAGTAAAAAATTTTCATTTTCGCTCCTAAAAACGCTAAAATTGTAGCAAAAATTTAAAGGCAAACAAAATGAAAGAGATGTGGGACAAAAAGGCGGCGAGCTATACGAGATTTACGGGCGAGCCTAGCGAATTTCAGAGAGGGCTTTACGCTAAGATCACCGAGTTTGGCGTCAAATTTGAGAACAAAAGCGTCGTGGATATCGGCTGCGGCACGGGCGTGCATACGCTGTTTTTAGCGCAAATTTGCCGCGAGATAACCGGTATGGATATCTCGGGCGAGATGCTAAAAGTCATGGTTGAAGACGCGGCTAAATTTAACATTTCAAATTTAACCGCCGTACAAAGCGATTTTAAAAACTTTAACCCAAACCGCGTCTACGACGTAGCTTTTAGCACGATGAGCCCTGCGATCGCGGACGAAGAGGATTTTGTCAAATTTATAAATTTGGGCAAAAAAAGGGTCTATCTTTGGTGGAACAAACCGCGTTATTCAAGCGTTTTAGAGCTTTTTTACGAAGGCTCGCAGAGAGGGTGCTTTAAAGAAAAGGCGAATTTTTTTGAAGAGTACTTGCGCCGCGAAAATATCGCTTTTAACTCCTGCGTGCTCGAGGAGTCTCGCGAGCAAAAACGCACACTTGAAGAGATGACGCAAAACGCGCTTTGGCATTTACAGATAGCAAATTTCGCGCACGAGGAAAACGCGGTCAGGTCGCGGCTAGAAAGCATCGCGAAAGACGGCCTCGTGACGGAAAAAATCGTCTCTTCAATGAAGCTTTTAGTTTTTTAAGATATAATCGCTTTATTTATTTAAAATTTAAAAAGGATTTTTGTTGGCGCGAGCGTTTTTGCAGATATTATCGTGCGTTTTATGCTTCTTTTGCGTTCAAGCTTTCGCCGCTTCGCACATTTTATCTCCGATTGCTCAGCCTAAATTTGATGAACAAAAAGCCAGACTAGGCAAGGAGCTGTTTTTCGATGCCTCGCTAAGCCCGAGCGGAACGCTATCTTGCGAGAAATGCCATAATCTTTACTGGGACTTAAGCGGCACGAGTAAAAAAAACGTAAAAATCTCCGCCGACGAGGAGATTAGCCCGCCAACTGCGCTAAACTCGGCTCTAAATTTTATTTTTTTTAAAAACGGCGAAGTTAAGGATCTAGCGGGGCAGGTTAGACAGAGCTTGACCGGCAAAAATCAGCTTGCTAGCGAGCCGAAATTTCTAGTCCAAAAGGTAAATCAAAACTCCGTTTATAGGAATAAATTTGAAGAGCTTTATGAGGATGGAGTAAGCTTTAAGGGTATCGTCGATGCGCTGGTAAATTTTGAAAAGGCCCTCATCACGCCAAATGCCAAATTTGATAAATTTATCAGCGGCGACGAGAGCATTTTTGACGAAGAGGAAAAGCGCGGATTTGAGCTTTTTAAAACAATCGGTTGCATAAACTGCCATAGCGGCGCAAATATGGGCGCAAATCTCTACTACGAGCTAAAATTTGACGCAGACGGCAACAAAACCGGCCGCTACAAAGTACCCAGCCTTCGAAATATCGAAAAAACCGCGCCGTATCTTTATAGTGGCGAGCTAGCCGATCTAAAAGAGGCGCTAAAAATAATCGCTAAAATGCGCATAAACTACGATCTAAGCGACGAGCAGACGCACGTGCTTTATAAATTCTTGCTGACTTTAAGCGGCGAAAAACCGGAAATTTTAAAATGAAACACAAGATAATCTTTCATAAAATTTTATTTTTTACTATCGTTTGTATCGTATTTTTCGGTACCGTGATGACCTATAAGGCTACCAAGGACCTAGTAACCGCTTATGAGTGGAAAGGCACGATAGAAAAGGTAATGGATGCTAACGACGAGGCGAATTTCTTGCTCGAAAAAAGCCTTCTAGAGGCCGACTACGACGCGATCATGCGCCATACGGCGGAGTTTCAAAAGGCTCTAAAAAAGCTTGATTCAAGCAATCTAATCTCCTTTGAAAAGCTAGCGTTAAACGAAAAAACTTTTAGCGAGCTAGAGGAGGCGGTTGAAAAAAGAGTCGAGCTAACCGACAAATTTAACTCCGTGACGATAATGGCAAAGCTCGTTTATAACGAAATAATCTTAAAATTCGAGGCTTTAGACGGGCTGTATTTTAACGAGCTGATGCCGCAAATTTTGATGTTTAGATACGACTTAAACACTGATCTAGCGGCACCTAAAAAGCTTTTAAACGAGTATTTAAAGAACCCAAAACTAACTAAAAACGACGTAGGATTTTTATCGAGCGCGCAAAAACTGATCGGCCACTACGAGCAGGCGCAAAAGCTTTATAGAGATATAATTTCGCTCGGAATTTACAAAAAACTATCCGACCTCAAAGAAAGTAGCGAGCGCTACATACAAAACGTCTTATCAAATTTACGTAGGACGATGGCGCTAGTGTTTGTGTTGTTTGGGCTTGCGTCGATATTTGTTTATATTTCTTATGCTAGAGCTAGAAACAACATCAGACTGCTAAATCGCTTCGAACAAGCCGTGGATAACAGCTTTAACTCCATCGCTTTTACCGATCTAAATAAGCAAGTCAGATACGTAAATAAAATTTTCGAGCAAAACACGGGTTATAAATTTGAAGAGATAAGCGGCAAAAATATAAATTTACTAAAATCGGGCTTACATCCGCAAGAGTTTTATCAAAGGATGCTAGACACGATAGAAAACGATAATATCTGGCGCGCTGATGAGCTAATCAGCAAAACCAAAAGCGGTAAATTAATACGCGAGCAGGTCGTTTTCTCGCCGCTTTTTAACGAAAAAGGCTACAAAGACGGCTATATGGCGATAAAATTTGATAGAACCAAAGAGATAGCGATAACAAAAGAGCTCGAAGATAAAAACAAGCAGCTACAAAACGAAGCCCTCATAGACAAGCTAACGGGATTTGGTAGCTATTTCGCGCTCACGCAGCGCATGGAGCGCCATCCTAGCGGGATGATAATCTACATAAACATAAACAATTTTATGGATTTTAGATTTTTTTACAAGACCAAAACCGTAGACCTTATCATCGCCTCGTTTGCCTCTACGCTAAAGCTTTGTATAGATACTTACGCGATGGACGCGGATATCTACAGAGTGCAGTTTGACGAGTTTTGCATCTGGTATAACGGCGAAGACGCAAACAGGGATGCTAAGCGATTCGTAGATTATTTCAAAACGCAAAACCTCTACGTAACCGTAGACGGCGAGCGCGAATCCATACCTAACATAAAAATAACCTTAGGCGTCAGCATGCCTCAAGACACGGTGCAGACAAATCGCCTAACTCAAGCCATGCTAGCGCACTACGAGGCCGTGCAAAGGGGCGAAGCGGCGCAGTTTTATACCGAAAATAGCTACATCGAGCAGCAGTATTATCACAACCAAATCATGTCGCGCACCATCGAAAGCGCCCTATATAACGACACCGTTATCGTCGAGTGCCAGCCCATCTACGACATATCCGGCCAAGGCGCGCGGATCAAATACTACGAAGTGCTCGTGCGCCTCATCGACGAAAACGGCAAGATACGCTATCCTGGCGAATTTCTTGATATCGCAAAGAAAATCTCGCTTTATAACGACATAACCAAAAAGGTCATCGAACACGTCTTTAGGCTGGTCGAGAGGTTTGAAAATGTGGGCTTTTCGATGAACCTTTCAAGTAGCGATATCACAAACGAGAGCATAAGAGAACTCATCGAGAAAAAACTACGCGTATGCTCTAGCCCTGAGCGCGTGTATTTTGAGATATTAGAGAGCGAAGGCGTGGATGATTATAATATCGTAAATGATTTCATCAACAAGGTTCGCGCCTACGACTGCAAAATCTCGATCGATGATTTCGGTAGCGGCTACTCCAACTACTACCGTATCTTGGAGCTTGATATCGACACGATCAAGATCGACGGCTCGATTATCAAAAAATTACCGTTTGACCAAAACGCCCGCTACTTGCTGCAAACCATCATCGACTTTGCCGCAAGACAGGGCTACAACGTCGTGGCGGAGTTTGTCAGCTCAGAAGAGATCCTCGCCGAGATAAAAAAATTCGGCATCAAATACGCGCAGGGATTTTTGCTAGGCAAACCGATGCTGCCGGATAACATAAAAGAGTAAATTTGCGTGCGGCGGCTATACTGCGCTAAATTTGACGGCGGCGCGCGTATGGGCGGAGTAAATTTAACTAAGCAAATTTCAGACGCTAGCTTTTTACGCCGGGACGTCTGGACGCGCTAGTTTGATGCTACCTTGGCGTATTTTGGGATTTTTTAAATTTGCTTTTTAATGCTAAATTTAACGCGGTTTGCGTCCGCTAGTTAATTTAGCTCGTCCTAGTCAAATTGGTCCGCTCAAATTTGACTAATCCTGCATCCAAACCGCCAAAAATCCGAGCAAAACTATAACCAAAAACAATCCCGCCTGAAAATAAAAATTCCTTTTTAAATTTTCGTTTATCAGAGAGCAAAGCTCGGAAATAAAGATGTATAGTTCGCTCACGCATATCCTTTGGCCTCAAATTTTACGTCAAATTTGCTACTACTGCCTAGTCAAATTTGAGCGAGGCGACGAAAAGCCGCTCAAATTTGGATTGGATTATAAATTTGAGCTTGGCTCGTCTTTAAATTTTCTTCTAACAAAAGCGGCGCAAACCGCAAACGAAATCGCCGTCAAAGCGTAAAATATATAGCTAAAAATAGGATTTGCCCGCGTTTCGCCCTCTTTTAGCATTTTAACGGAAACGGCGTTTCTAAACATATCAAACATCGCGATACGCCAGCCGTAGTATTTGATCTGCGCCCTGCCTTCGCCCACTAGACTCTGGGCGGCTGCTTGGACGTCGGCAGAGTTAAATTTAAAATAAAGCGGCAAGCCCCAGCCCGTGTCTTCGTTTCTATACGGCATCACTTTAGTGCCGTTTAGCTCCCGCGTGTAGATAAAGTACACGTCGCGCGTCGGGCCGTCGGCGGGATTTTGCGCGTCGATAAAGCCGTCTTTGTCCATGCGCTTGACCTCGCCGCCCGTAATGATCGCCTCGTCGTAGTGCGGAAAAGCGTAGTTTATCGCCGCAAACGCCAAAACGTGCAGGGCAATCAAGAAGCCAAAGATAAAATTTCGGAGATATTTTTTAAATTTTTGCATTTTCGTCCTTTGGACGAATTTTACAAGATAGAAGTTTAGAAGAAGCTAAGCCCCTAAAGCAGGGGCTTAGAGGGGTTAGGCTTTGGCCTTGCAGCCGCAGCTTCCCGCGATAAATTTAAGAATCTGGATAAAGAAGCAAACGCCGCCGATGATGAAGATCGTATCGCCGATCATCCTTAGCCAGCGTAAATTTTGCAAGTGATCCATCTGTAAAAACTCCGCGCTTCTAGCGTACCACATGCCTACGTCTATCGCGGCGACGGCTTGATAAAGACCGATCGGAAGCAGCGACGCTAAAATCATCAGCATTAGTCCCGCATTTAGCGACCAAAAGCCTACTTTCATTAGCTTGTCGTTAAATTCTTGCCCTTTGAAAAGATAAAGCGCCACGAGCCAAACAAAACCTAGCGCTAAAAATCCGTAAACGCCAAACAGCGCCGCGTGTCCGTGCACCGAAGTGGTGTTTAGGCCCTGGATGTAGAACAAAAATAGCGGCGGGTTGATAAGGAAACCAAACACGCCCGCGCCTAGCATATTCCAAAACGCCACTGCGATAAAGCAGTAAAGCGGCCATTTGAGATTTTTCGCCCAGCTTTGCGCAAACTGAAGCGAATACTGGTGGAAGGCCTCTGCTCCAAGAAGCACCAAAGGCACGACCTCAAGCGCGGAAAAGCTAGCGCCCACAGCCATGATCGGAGTGGTCGTTCCGGCAAAATAAAGGTGGTGGAAGGTGCCCGGGATGCCGCCGATCAAAAACAAGCTAGCGCTTGCCAAGGTTGAGTAAGTCGCAAATTTTTTGCCCACCAAGCCTAAAGATGCAAACACGAACGCAAGCGAAGCGGTCGCAAACACCTCGAAAAAGCCCTCGACCCAAAGGTGAACGACCCACCAGCGCCAGTATTCCATCACCGGTAGCGGACTTCTTTGACCGTAAAATAGCCCCGCGCCGTAGAAAAGTCCCACCGCGATAGCAGAAGCCGTAAAGATAGCTAGCAGGTTTTTATCGCCGTCAGCCTTAAATCCGCCGACGAATCCGCGAAGCACGAGCGCCATCCAGATAACAAGACCCACAAACAAAATAAGCTGCCAAACCCTGCCAAGCTCGATATACTCGTATCCTTGGTGGCCGAGCCAAAAGCTAGTAGACGTTTCCATCTTGCCCGCTATCGCCATGTACTCGCCGATAAAGCTACCCACGACTAGGAAAAGCAGCGCGTAGAAAAGCAAATCCACGCCTAGTTTTTGAAATTTAGGATCCTTGCCGCCGTTGATGATAGGCGCTAGGAAAAGTCCGGCCGCCAAAAAGCCCGTCG
>NZ_CALHXD010000268.1 GCF_938040115.1 uncultured Campylobacter sp.
TATCGCCGCTGTGAATGCCCGCCTCTTCGATATGCTCCATTATCGCGCCGATATATACGTCGCGTCCGTCGCAGATCGCATCAACATCAAGCTCGGTCGCGTCAAGTAAAAATTTATCTATCAGCACGGGCGAGTGGTTGCTCACGCGCACCGCCTCGCTCATATACTGCCTAAGCTCCGCTTCGCTATGCACGCGCCTCATCGCACGACCGCCGAGCACGTAGCTAGGGCGCACGAGCACGGGGTAGCCGATCGCAGCGGCCTTTTCGATCGCCTCGGCTTCGCTTACGGCGGTATCGTTTTTCGGCTGTTTGACGCCGATACTTGCGATAAACTCGCTAAATTTTTTGCGGTCTTCCGCTACGTCTATCGTGCGCGCGCTCGTGCCGATGATCTTGGCTCCCACGGTGCTTAGGCGTTTGGCGAGCTTTAGCGGAGTTTGGCCGCCGAAATGCACGATCACGCCGTCAGGGCTCTCAGCCTCGATGACCGCTCTAACGTGCTCGAAATCGATCGGCTCGAAGTATAAAATATCGCTCGTGTCGTAGTCGGTGCTGACGGTTTCTGGGTTGCAGTTATACATTATCGTGGTGATCCCCATATCGCGCAGAGCGTAGCTGGCGTGCACGCAGCAGTAGTCAAACTCTATGCCCTGGCCTATGCGGTTTGGACCGCCGCCGATGATCATCACTTTTTTCTCTTTTTGCGCCAAATTTGCGTTTAAATTTGACTCGGCGAAATTTGATGAAAGATGCGGTAGTTTCGTGATATTCGTCGTCGAGTAAAGATACGGCGTGAGCGCCTTAAACTCGCCCGCGCAGGTGTCTACCTCGTTGTATTCGAGGTTTATGCCCATTTTCTCGCGCGCAAAATATATATCGTTTTGACCTAGGTCGAGGTTGTCTTTTAAATTTATCAGGTGCGCGATAATCTTGTCCGAAAAGCCCATCGTTTTGGCCTCTCTTAGCAGCGGCTCGTCGTTTAGGATGTCCATGTCGATACGCTCTTCAAATTTAACTATCTGCCAAATTTGATCCAAAAACCACGGGTCGATCTTGCTCATCTCGTGCACTTCGGCCACGCTAAGCCCATCGCGAAACGCCTGCGCGACGTATAAAATGCGGCTTTCGTTCGCGTTTCTAAGACCGTAAATTAGCGCGTTTTTCTCTAAATTTACGAAGTTAAATCCGTAATAGTCCTTTTCCATCGAGCAAAGCGCCTTTTGGATACTTTCCTTAAACGTCCTGCCGATCGCCATCACCTCGCCCACGCTCTTCATCGCGGTGCCTAGATACGGGTTCGCGCCCGGGAATTTCTCAAACGTAAAGCGCGGGATCTTGGTCACGATGTAGTCGATGACGGGCTCAAAGCTAGCAGGCGTGCCGGTGATGTCGTTTTTGATCTCATCCAGGCTAA
>NZ_CALHXD010000269.1 GCF_938040115.1 uncultured Campylobacter sp.
GACTACATCACGCGCAAGACGCTAGACGGGCTCTTTAACGTGATGAGCGAGAAGGAAAGCTCGCTAAGGGGCGGCGCCGTGGAGCAGGGCACGAAAATCCTGCAGGGAATTTTCAAGTAAAATAAGGGAGAATAGTGAAAAATAGTTTGGAATTTCGCGCCGACGTAGGCATGATTTTTGTTGCGATAGTCTTTGGTCTGGGCTATCTGCCTACCTCGCTAGCGCTTGCTACTAACGGCGTTTTTGGCGTTTTGTTTTGGAGATTTTTGCTAGCGGCGATCATAGCCGGCGCGATATTTTATAAAAAGCTAAAAAACGTAAGCGCGCCTGATATAAAACCTGGCGTGATCTTGGGTCTGTTTTTGTTTGCGGGATTTGTCAGTCAGACTTTCGCGTTTAAGTACGCCGACACCTCGTCCGTGGCCTTTATCATCGGGCTAAACGTGGCTTTGGTGCCTTTTATCGCGGCGGGGCTTTTTAGGCATAAAATTTACTCCTACGCGTATGTGGGCGTGGCGTTTGCGGTGGCGGGGCTTTATATGATAGGCGATACGAAGGTGGGGTTTGGCCTGGGCGAAATTTTGGCTCTGGTTTGTGCGTGCGCCTACTCTTTTCACATCGTTCTCACCAACCGCTTGGTTCAAAAATGCAACCTCGTAAATATGGTTTATTTTGAAATTTTAACCCTAGTCGCGCTTTGTTTTGCGGCTATTTTGGTTTTTGAGGACGCTAAAATCGCGCCCGTCGTGGACAAGGCGTTTATCATAGCGATGCTAGTCGTGGGCGTGCTGGGCACGGCGCTTGCGTTTTTTGCGCAGGCCTTGATGCAAAAATTTACCACGCCCGTTAAAACGGCGATATTTTTCACTCTCGAGCCCGTAACCGCGGGAGCGATGGGGTATTTCGTCGGCGCGGAGGACATTAGCGCATATAGGCTTTGCGGCGCGGCGCTTATCTTGGTCGGAGTTTTGATCAGCGAGATAGGCAGCTACCTGCGCGCTAAAAAGGAAAATTTAGCCTAAATTTCGGCGGGTTTTGCTTGGCGTTTTGCTCAAAGCGCCGACCCGCCGTAAGATCAAATTTATCAAATCGCCGCCAAATTTACTCTCGCGGCGATTTTATCCCATTTAAATTCATCGTCGTTTTGCCAGCTAGCAAGAGGGAGGCGACTCTCAAATTTGACGCGATAAAGCCCGAATTTAGAGAAATTGCGTTAAATTTGCCCCTTAAATTTAGCTAAAGAAATCAGATGAAAAAATCAACCGAATTTAAGGCCGACCTCGCGCTGTTCGTGATCGCGGTGGTCTGGGGCGTGACGTTTTTGCCGATGGCGCAGACGCTAAAGACAAACGGCGTTTTTACGCTTTTGTTTTGGCGATTTTTGATCGCGGCCGCGCTGATGTCGCTAATAAGCCTCAAATTTACGCGAAAAATCGACCGCAATTCGTTAAGATTCGGCGCATTTTTAGGCGCGCTTTTGTTTGCGGCCTTTACGCTTCAGACCTTTGCCCTAAAGTACGCCCCAAGCTCAACCGTTGCCTTTATCACGGGGCTAAACGCCGTTTTTACGCCGTTTATCGCGCTCGCGTTTTTCGGACAAAAGGTCGTGGTTTACGCATTTATCGGCGCGTTTTTATCGGTAGCGGGGCTTTATTTTCTAACTGGCAGCGAGCTGGGTTTTGGCGCGGGCGAGGCGCTTAGCGTCGTTTGCGCGCTGGGCTTTGCGCTACATATCATTTTCACGGGCGTTTTGGTGCGCAGGTGCGAGCTTTATTGGATGGTGAGCGCGCAGTTTGCGGTCGTCGCGGCGCTTTGTTTTGTTGCGGCGCAGATTTTCGAGCCTCGCGGCGTCGTACCCGTTTTAGACGAGGCATTTTTCGTCGCGGTCGCGGTAACGTCGGTGTTTGCGACGGTTTTGGCGTTTTTCGTGCAAACCGCGGCGCAGCGCTACACGACGCCCGTTAAAACCTCGCTTATATTTACATTTGAGCCGGTAAGTGCTGGGATCGTGGGGTACTTTTTCGGCGGCGAGATACTAAGCGGTGTGCAGATAGCTGGAGCTGGGCTCATACTCTTTGGCATCGTCGTTAGCGAAGTGGGCAGCTACTATAAAAATAAAAAATCGCGGAAAATTTGAGCTAACGGCTTTTGCACGCTTAAATACGGAGCGGCCGAATTTTACGGTTAAATTTAAAAATTTCGACGTAAATTTGACCGCAAAAAGGAAGAGGAAAATGAACGAGGATGAAAATTTAGCGGTACCAAAGTGGATGGAGCTTAACGCCGACGAGAAAATTTTGTGCGAATTTGAGCTCACGCATACTGTCCACAAAGAAGTCGGCTCCGCGCTTTGTCTTTTGATACTGCTTTTATACGCGGGCGACAAGGGTTTTGACGTGGGCGCCGTTTGGTTTGCTATGACGGTGGGCTGCGCATTTTTATTTTGCCTTTTTGCGCGCCAAAGCGTGAAGACCGCCAAGGCCAAAAAGCTCTACGTCACTAACAAGCGTTTTATAACTGAACGCGGCGATACGGTCGGTATCGGCGACGTGTATTTTAGGTATTTTGACTCTGGATATTCGTGGGTATCGTTTAAAGTCGAACTTTGTTTTTATGAAAATAAAAAATTTCTCTTTTACTGCGTTGTGGACGAGGAGAGCGACGAGTATAAAAATTTGATAAATTCGCTATACCGGATTTCAAAAAATGACCGTCTCACGCAAAAGCACCTAGGCTACTACGTAAAACAAAAGCTAATCAATCCGTAAATTTGGCCAAATTTAAGAGCGCCGCGCAGTCTGTTGCTGCGGATTCGAAAGCCAAATTTAACCCGAAACGCCGAATCTACCGCCTTTTTACAGCCGTAAATATAAAAAAGCAAACCGAAGCGATAAGGATAATGCTAGCACCGCTGGTTAAATTCGCCTCAAAGCTCAGCCACAGCCCGCTCACGCAAAACGCGGCCGAGATGAGCGCGGCGTTTAGCATCATCGTGCCCAGGCGGCTCGAGACCGCGCCCGCGATATATGGCGGGATCGTGAGTAGCGCGATAACCAGTATGAGCCCGACCGCGCGTATAGTCATCACGACGCTTAGCGCCATCATGCACGTTAGCGCGTAGTATAGTAGCGTCGTGCGCACGCCGCGAAGACGCGCAAACTCCGCGTCAAAGCTAAGTGCTTCAAACTGGCGGTAAAATAGCGCGATGGACGCAAGTATGACGCAGTTTGCAACCGCCATGAAAACAAGATCGCCCTGCGGTACGGCCAAAATAGAGCCGAAAAGATAGCTCATTAGATCGACGTTATAGCCCGGCGCCAGGTCGGTGAGGATGATGCCAAACGCCATGCCAAACGCCCACAGCGCGCCGATAACCGAGTCCATCTTGCTTTTGTCTTTGAGCGTTATCGTAGCGATGAGTAGCGCCAAAAATAGCGAAAACAGACTCGCACCCAGCAGCGGTTCGAGCGAAAAATAAAACGCGATACCAAGCCCGCCGTATGCGCCGTGAGCGATGCCGCCCGCAATGAAAACCATGCGGTTTATGACCGTGAGCGTGCCGATCACGCCGCAAGCGATGCTAACGAGGATGCCCGCCAGCAGGGCGTTTTGCATAAAATTTAAGCTAAGAGCTTCTAGCATTTGTTTCCTTTTTTTACTTTTTTTCGGCGCTTTTTGATGTTACTCGGCGAAACCCGCACCGCGAAAATGCTAAATTTGGTTTGGTTAAATTTAGCGTCGCGCATAAATTTAATTTTCTTGTTAAGGGGGAAGGGCTTAAATTGCGCTCTGCTTTGCAGTTGCGAGGCAAAGCCGACGCAAAAGAGCTGCCTTTTTCTTTTCTTTGGGAGAGGAAGGGGATTCTACTTACGAAGCGTCGCCCCTTCCTCTCCCAAGCCCTCTC
>NZ_CALHXD010000270.1 GCF_938040115.1 uncultured Campylobacter sp.
ATTTTTGAAATTTGCAATGATGCTTCAAACAGCGCTTCTTTATCTTCTTTTGAGTGCCAAACGATAGAGTTTTGCTCGATTTTGTCAATCTCAAATCCCAGCGGGCGCGCCTGCATCCACGAGTCGAATCCGATGCCCTCGATCTGCGGCTCTACTAAACGCAGCATCGTAGGACTCGCGTTTGCATACATATTTTTAGTAGCCATCACGGCTTCGTCGATACTAGCGTTTCGTAAAAATCCGTAAATTTGCTCCAACTGAGCGCCGTTTGTAAAAAGCGGCAAAAGCTCTTTTAAAGCGACAAAAGGGCTTAATAAAAATAAATTTTGTACCATCCTTTCGCATGCGGCTGCCGTAGCAAGCGTATAAATAGCGCCCGTAGATTCGCCAAGAACGCTAAATTTAACTACTCCTATGCCGCTTAAAAATTCCTTCATTCTAAGCCCAAACTTTAATAACGTATCGTCGTTTTTAAAAAGCGAACTTTTAAAATGCCCGCCGCGATATACTAAAATGAGCCTTATTTGATTTTCCTCGCAAAATTTAGCTACGGCCTTTGGCATCTGTGCGAGCATACCGTGGTGATAAACCAAAACCTGGCTAAAATTTTCGCCCGAGTCCTCATAGCTTAAAATTTTGCCGTTTGCGAATTTATATTCCTTCATCGTTTCTCCTAAATTTATGGATTTATACGCCAAGATTTGACGTTTTGGCTAGCTTGCCACATTTGACGGTATTTTCCATCTGCGGCGATCAGCTGCTCGTGGGTTCCATGCTGGATCAACTCTGCACCGTCAAAAACTAAAATTTGATCCGCGCTAGCGATAGTAGAGAGCCTATGTGCCGCGACTATAACGGTTTTGTTTTTTACAAGCTTAGAGATAGCTTTTTGCACCGCTGCCTCGCTGGACGTATCCAGAGCCGCCGTAGGCTCGTCTAGGATTACGATCGGCGCGTCTTTTAGCATCGCTCTGGCGATCGATATACGCTGAGCTTCGCCGCCGCTGAGCCGTCCGCTTTTTAAGACAGTATCGTAGCCGTACGGCAAACGCTCTATGAACTCATCGCAGTTAGCCGCTTTTGCCGCCGCGCGCACCTCGTCGAGGCTCGCGTTTGCGCTCATTTTTATGTTGTTTATCACGCTGTCTTCAAAGATATAAACATCCTGAAATACGACACTCGCGAGCTTTAATAGCTCTTTTTGGCTCATATTTTTTATATTTACGCCGCCTATTTTTATATCGCCCGCATTTGCATCGGCGTAGCGCATGATGAGCCTGGTTATCGTCGTCTTGCCGCTACCGCTAGCTCCGACTAAAGCAGTAAGGCTATTGGATGGCAGATGAAAATTTATGTTTTTTAGCGAAGGTCTGTCTGTATTCTCGTAAGTAAAATTTACGTTTTCAAATTTTACGTCAAAGGTACTAGGATTGCCAAATGGCTCGTCAAATTTAAGCTCC
>NZ_CALHXD010000271.1 GCF_938040115.1 uncultured Campylobacter sp.
GATCGCTAAGAGCCTGCGAGCTTTATTTGCTTGTAGATGCGGCGCAAATCATCATGCGCGAAAAGATAAAATTTCATCTTTTTTTGCGCGGCGGCTTAAATGCTGTACTAAGCGGCTCCTCGGCAATCGGCCCCGCCGCAGTTTTGCAAAGTAGGCGCGAGGCCGCCTATTAGTTTTTTCACCGCGAGCTTTGTCACGCCCGTTTCGGCACCGCTTATAGATTTTGGCTATCGTAAATTTTGACCCAAAAAGGCAAATTTGGCCGCTAATTTTAGTCAAATTTAAGCTCCTTCGCGAAAAATGCGACGCCGTTTTTTAAAGACATATAAAAATGCCTAGCAAATTTAACGCGCTCACCGATCCGATATTTAAACTCGCAAGCCAAATTTATCCTCAGGATGCGGGTAAATTTACCCTAAGTCTGAAAGCAAAAGACAAAATAAAGCCAAATTTAAGGCGTAAAGCATTGCTGAATATTAACTAAAACCGCATATAATCCGGACTCAAATCAATAAAAAAGGACAAAATGAATGAACTATCAAAACTCCCGACTCCCGATATCGCCGAGCACGGCGCGTTTTTCCCGTCGCCGTTTTCGCTGTCGCAGTTTACGGCGCCCGTGAGCGATCTGGCGGATTTTAATTACGAGAAAAAATACGACGGCGATAAAAAAATCCTCATCATCGCGGCCGACGAGCGGTATTTGCTGATGGACAACGGGACTTTTTTCTCCACTAGCAACCACCCCGTCGAGACGCTCGTGCCGATGTATCATCTGGCGCAGGCGGGCTGGGACTTCGAGATCGCGACGCTCTCTGGAAATCCCGTAAAATTCGAGTTTTGGGCGATGCCTGCGAAGGACGAGCGGCTCAAGGGCTTTTTTTGAGAGCTACGCGACTAAATTTAAAGAGCCTAAAAAGCTCGCTGATATCGTAAAGAAGGGATTTGACGAGTATTTTGCGCTCTACATCCCGGGCGGTCACGGCGCGCTGATCGGGCTTGACGAGAGTCGCGACGCAAAGGCCGCGCTAAAATGGTTTCATGAGCAGGGCAAATACATCATCACGATCTGCCACGGCCCAGCCGGACTGCTAGCCGCGGCGCTTGACGAGGATAAGTTTTTGTTCGAGGGCTACGAGCTCGTGCTGCTGCCAGACGTCATTGACCGCACCTCGCCGGGTATTGGCTACATGCCGGGCCATCTGCGTTGGTATATGGGCTCGCGGCTAGCAAAACTTGGGATGAAAATCCTAAACGAAGGTATCGACGGCGCCGTGCACAAAGACCGCAACCTGCTCTCGGGCGGATAGTCCGCTAGCGGCCAATAACCTCGGCAAGCTGGCGGCTAAAACGCTTTTAGAGTCGCTGTAAATTTTACGCCGCTAAGGTCGGCATCTCGGCATAAAATTTTAATTTTTACGCGGCGGAAAAATTTAAAATTTCAAAGCGTGCCCGCTTCGGCTTTAAATTTAATGATCGCCGTCCTGCGCGCGGTGTAATCGTTTAAAATCGCCGCTCGCCTTCGATTTGCAAGCGATGCGCTGTGCAGCGTCTAAATTTAAGTATTCAAATTTTATCGCACTTTTGCGCGCGAGTATTAAAATCTTTTGCGGCCTTTTAAATTTGCCGCTTTACGGCGCCGTGCTCTTCGCGGGCGTAAAAAATCCTCGCATATCGACGCCCCCTGGCTGCAGCAGTTTGATTTTTCTATCAATGCCGCCCGCGTAGCCCGTGAGGCTGCCGTGCGTGCCTACGACGCGGTGGCAGGGATGATGATCGAGATTTCGTTGTGCCCTACGGCGCCGCCCACGGCTTGCGCGG
>NZ_CALHXD010000272.1 GCF_938040115.1 uncultured Campylobacter sp.
TTTGAGGCGATGATGCTCTCAACACTGCTTGTTAGCGAGCCGCTTACGTTATTCATCGTTTTTATTTTAGGGAAAATTTTACTCATCATCTTCGGTAGCCGTGCTGCGCCAGAGATGATTTTATCTTCACCCGTTAGCATCGCGCTCATCTGCGTAAAAGCTCCTATCATCGGCGTTACGCGCTCTACGTTATCAGGGATTTGCACCTCTTTGCCGCCGTCGTCCACGACGATACGTGCCTGCAAGATACAAACCGCCAAAAATAAAATCGCCAAAATCTTTCTCATTTTTTCTCCTTAAATGATCGGAACGCAGGAGTAGACGCTTCTGCCCTCGATCTCGTTTTTTACTACTCTTATATCGGCACCTTAAGCGAGTTTCAAATTTTCATCCGTTATCGCTTCGCTCGCGCTGCCGTAGATGATGTTTTGATCCCTTTTTAAAAGCGCGACCTTGGCGTCTATGCAAAAAGCATGCTCGGCAAAGTGCGAAGTCATGATGATCTTATGCCCGTTTGCCGCTAGCTCCTTTACGGCTTTTAGGATTTTTACTTGGTTTCCAAAGTCCAAATTTGAGGCGGGCTCGTCAAGCATCACGGCATTTGCCTCCTGCGCTAAAGCCCTTGCGATTAAGACCATTTGCCTCTCGCCGCCGCTGATATCGGTGTAAATTTTATCCGCAAATTCGCTCATTCCTAGCATCTCAAGCTTTTGAAGGGCTATCTTTACGTCCTTTGCGCTTGGATTTTCAAAGGCTCTGATATAGGGCGAGCGCCCCATTAAAACGACGTCTAAAACCTTAAAAGCAAAGGGCGGCGTGTGAGCCTGAGGCACGTAGCTAACGAGCTTTGCACGCTCTTTATCGTTTAAATCGAAAAAGTTTCGTCCGTCAGCTAAAATTTCTCCACCAAAAGGCTTTAAAAATCCCAAAATCGTCTTAAAAACAGTCGTTTTACCTACGCCGTTAGGTCCTAGCAGGCATAAAATTTCTCCGTCTTTTAGCTCTGCATTAAAATCCTTTACGACCAGCTTTTTGCCGTATCCGCAGCTTAAATTTTTTATATTAAATTTCACAGCCAGCCCTTTTTACTTTGATAAAGCAAGTAGATAAAAACGGGCGCGCCGATGAGCGAGGTGATGATGCCAAGGGGTATCTCGCTAGCCATCGCGCACCTTGCGATCGTATCAACTACTAGCAAAAATAGCGCGCCAATTAGCATTGAAGCCGGCAATAGAGCGTTAAAATTTGCCCCCACGATAGAGCGAGCTATGTGCGGCACGATGAGCCCGACCCAGCCTATGATACCGCAAAAAGCCACGCTAGAAGCCGTCAGCAAAGTAGAGGCGCATATGATGACAAAGCTGTAAAATTTGACGTTTACGCCCATGGCCTTAGCTTCTTCTTCGCCAAATGCCAAGATATTTAGCCTAAATCTAAGCAAAAACAGCGGTACCGAGCAAAACGCCGTGACGCCTAGCATATAAAGGACGTTTTGATACCCTCCGGTGCGAGCCAGGCTACCCATTAGCCAAAATGTAATCTCGGGTAGCTTGTTTTCGCTATCTGCTAGAAATTTTAAAAGCGAGCTAAAAGCGCCAAAAAGCGAAGATATGACGACGCCTGAGAGTACCATTATGATGACGTTTAGCTTGCCTCTAGCGATTAGCTGGCTTAAAAAAACCACCGCAAAAACAGCCGCGAGTCCAAAGCCAAAAGCCGTTAGCGAAACGTAAAGCACGGGCAGGGAAAGGATGATAGCGATGCTGGCGCCCACCGCCGCGCCGCTAGATACGCCTAGGATATCAGGGGAGACTAGGGGATTTTTAAAAAGCCCCTGATACACGGCGCCGGCTGCAGAAAGAGCGGCTCCCACCAGCACTGCAAAGGCGATGCGAGGGAGCCTGATCTGCGTTATTACAGCGTGAGCTTGCTCGTTTGACGGAGGCGAGCCAAACAGCAATGATTTTAAGCTAGAAAAAATTTCAGCCGCCCCCAGACCGTATCTGCCAAGAGTCAAGGAAGCAAAAGCACAAACTATCAGCACGATCGTTAAAACAGCAAAAAATACTTTGTTACTCAAATTTTACCTCGCTTACGTCGTACCACATGGCGTAGCTTTTCGTCGTTCGGTAAAATTTGACTCCGCCCTTATCTTTTACTAGCCATTTATCCACGTTTTTTCTAAAAATTTTCTCTTTTTCTTTTGGGATTTCTCCGACGAATTTTAAAAATTCGTAAGCCTCGTCCTTGCCCGTAAAACTCTTTTCGTAAACGGTGTCAAATATCCGTACGTTTACGTTTGCGCCCAGATCATAAAGCATATTAAAAGTGACGTTGTAGCCAAACATCCTAGGATTTTCGTTTATAAAAGGCGCGCGTTTTGAAGCTATTTCGTCGATACCCGCAAGTAGATCCATCCAAATTTCTCTAAGGCTTGGATAGTCCTCCAAAAAGCTAGTTATGCATACGTATTTTTTCGCCGCGTCGTTTAGCCTTTTTATATCGCCAAGACCGACCGAACGCGAGGCAACGACGACATCGTGCTTGCCGATTATTTCTAACGCGTCTTCGTCTAGCCAGCTTTTCTGTAAAAATTTTATATTTTCTACGTCGGCATTTTCGGCGTTTTGCTCGCAAAATTTAAGCATTTCTCCAAACGCGTCAAGCGCGGTTAGGCTTTTAGCCCGTCTAGCCATAGGCACGCTAAGGCGTCCCGGTCCGTAGCCCACGTCTAGCACGCTATCTTTATCCGTGATAGGCAAGGCACCGGCTAAAATTTGCGCGCTACGCTTTTCAAGCTCAGCCATGCCGTTATACATCTGGGCTATTTCATCCCAATCAACCGCACTTCCGCCGGCTCCGTCTCGCGTCATAGGCGCAAATTTGAGTTCCCTAATCGCCTGCCAGTTTAGTAGTCCTTGCATTTTTTCTCCAAAAAATAAGTTTTTAAATTTGAAGCCAAAGCAAAATTTGACCTCAAATTTAAAAGTAAAATTTAAACGGCGGCTAGATGCTAACCGCCGCTAAATTTAAAAGTGAAGTATTGGGAAATAAACCTCTAAAATTTAACTTCGGCTGAGAGCATAAACGTCCTGCTCTGTCCCAAAAAAATACTTGTGCCCGCGCCCGTCGTAGTTCCGTCGATATTTGACGGGAACATTCCGACTCAGTATTTTTTATCAAATACGTTATTTACGTTAAATCTTAACGTAGTTTGCTTACCTAACCACTCTTTGATGTCACGTAGCGGATGCCAAGGTCTGTGGTAAAGTATGCAGGCACTGCGTTTACGTTGCGCTGATCGGCGTAGCGTTTGCCCGTGTAGTGTAAATTTGCGCTTAGGGCTAGCTTATCGGTATTTGGCACGACGTAGTCAAAGAGTAAATTTGACTGAACTTTTGGGTTCGCCGACTACGATTTTGCCCTGCGCATAAGCTTGTTTTGCCTTTTTTAGCTTAGGCTGTATTAGCGCAACGCCACCCATTACGCTAAGATCGTTTGTTATCTTGCCTCCCGCGGTAAGCTCCATGCCTCTATTTACCTGCTCGCCTTGGATGCTATATTCGTTGTTGTCGCCTAGATAGGCTATCGGGCGTTTTATCTCATAAAGCGCCGTAGATAGGTCAATATCTTCTATCCTAGCTTTTGCGCCGATCTCGTATTGTTTGCTTCTAAACGGCTTTAAGACGACCGTTTCGCCGTATCTTGGATTGGTTCTTTCGTAGGTGTAGCTTGAGCCTGCTTGCAAGCTATCTGCGTAAGTGAAGTATAAGCTTACGTTTTCGATAGGGCGATAAATAAAGCTCGCAGCATAGCTAGTGCCGCTCTCATCGTACGTTTTTACGCCTGTTTGCTTGTTTTTGTTCTCAAAGTTGCTTCTGGCTGCGCTTAAAATGACGCTAAAGTAGTCGTTTAGCTTAATATCGTCGGCGATAGTGAGGTTTTTCATAATTGTGTCACTACTCTTATAAGCTCCGCCGCCTTTTGTTACGTGCGGATTTGAAAAGGTTTTTGGATTATATAAATTCGAGTTGCCCAAATTTGCTCTTCCGCCGGCGGTTTTTGCGCCGTATATCGTCCATATATATCCGTTTGCCTGCACGCCGAAGTTGTGCTCTACGCCGAGCGTCTCAAACTCTGTCGTGGCTTTAGCAAACCAGCTTTGCACGTCAAACCTGCTGGCAGCGCCGTTTCCGCCGCTAGCTGCTACGCTAAAATCGCCGTTTTGGTTGATAAAGGTTTTGTTAGTACCGTACATATCGCGGATGGCTTTTTGCCACTGATAGCCGCCCTCAAAATACCAACTTTCAGTCGGCGCGTATTTAAATTTAACGCTAGCGGTCGTAGTTTTTAGGTTGCTTCCCGCCCACTCTTGCTCTAAGCCCGCTTTCGTGTTTTTAGCAGCATCCGGAACGGCAAAGTTTAAAACGCCGTTTCTACCAGTTATCGAAAAACCGCCCGGATTTCCTAGCATTCTGTGTTTGTAGTAGCTAAAATTCGTCTCGATAGTAAAATTTTCGGTTAGATAAAAATCAAGCCCTAGGCTAGCTAAATTTCTTTCGTAGTCGCTATTTTTAGCTTGCTTTGCGCCGTCGCTCTTGTAAAACACACCTCGGTAGCCGACGTACTCGAATCTATCCGAAGTATCCCAACCTATACCGAAATTTGAGCGGCTCGTATAGTCGGACCAAAACGTATTTGAAAACGGTATCGGACGCTTTCTGGTATAGTTA
>NZ_CALHXD010000273.1 GCF_938040115.1 uncultured Campylobacter sp.
GCTATCGTGTGCGCCGGTCTTGCTATGGTTAGCCCGGTCGAGATAGCTAAGCGAACGGCTCCGGCGATGGCGATAGCCGTGTGCGTTATAGCGTTTTTTATGCTCTAAATTTAGAGCTAAATTTGATAAAGTCGGCGCCTTGCCGACTTTTTACATGGAGGGCGTTTGTCGTCCTTTAAAATTTAGAAAATTAGTTAAATTTAATCCTTGCGCGCCTCGTATCTCACAGGCGGGTACTTTTTCTATTAAATTTACCGAGTCAAATTTACCGCACAAAGGCCGTAAAATTATCTTTGGATAAATTCTTTATATCGGTCGCAGGCTAGCTCCGGCTCCATTTCGCACGCTTTTTTGAGGTATTTTTCGGCCACATTTGCGTCCTCTTTGACGCCTCGTCCTTGCGCGTATAGATTGCCTAGGTTGTAACATCCGCCGCCGTTACCCATATCGCAGGCTTTGGCGTAAAATTCGCTTGCTTTTACGTGGTCTTGCTCGACGCCGCGCCCGTTTGCGTAGGCAAAGCCCAAATTTGAACAACCCGCTTCATCGCCCATATCGCAGGCCTTTGCGTAAAGCTGGGCGGCTTTTCTACCGTCCTGCGCTACGCCGTTGCCGTTGCCATATAAAAAGCCCAAATTTGAGCAGCCAGCACCGCTGCCTAGCTCGCACGCCTTTGAGTAGAGCTCTGCCGCTTTTTGATAGTCTTGCGCGGCTCCTTTTCCTAGCGTTATCGTATAAAACTCCAAGCTCGTAGCAGCTTGTGCCGTTTTTACTGTCGCACTCCTTTTATAGCGCGTTTATATCGGCGCCGACAGCCAAAACCGAAGCGGCGATCAGCGGTAAAAATATCTTTTTCATCAAATTTGCTCCTATTTAAATTTGCTTTCGCATTTTACGCAAAGCGAGCTTAAATTCGGGCGAGCGGGTTAAATATGACGTAAATTTGGGTTAGCGCCGTAAAGGGGGCGGGTCTTGGAGCGTAAGATAAAAGGCGGTTGTAAATTTGACCCCGATCGGATTTACGGTGCTCAGGCGGGCAAAATGTTGCCGAAAGTCCGAGCGGGCCGAGCTAAATTTGTCTCGGCGACGGATCGCAAATTTAAAAAGTAGCCTAAAAATTTGAGTGCAAAGCACGCTTACTAAAAAGCGCATAAATTTAAAAACCGGCATTTCAAAGAACGCGTAAATTTCAGTTTGACTTTTACAATTTGAGAGCGAATTCGCCCTCAAATTTGACCGAATTTATTTCTCGGCTATGATTTTAATTATCTCGCAGACGACGTTGCTGGCCGCGCGTAGCGATTTTACCGGCAGGTACTCGTAGATGGAGTGAAAGTTGTGCGCGCCGGTAAAGAGATTCGGACACGGTACCCCTTTTTCCGAGATGACCGCGCCGTCGTAGCCGCCTCGCATCGGGATGACTTTTGGCTCTATGTTTAGGCGAGCGTAGGCCTGCTTGGCCGCGACGACTGGCAGGCTGTTTTCGCCGCCCTCGAGGTAGTTAAATACGTTTTTATAGCGGTCTTTTAGGCTGATTTGAATTCTGTGCGCGCCGTAAATTTTAGCAAACGAGTCGGCTAGATCTTGCAAAAATGCCATGCGCTGCGCGTATTTTGTCTCGTTAAATTCGCGAACGTCGAGCTTTAGCACGGTCTTTGCGCTGTTGCCAGACAGCTCCTTGACCCAGTAGTAGCCCTCGACACCGCCCGTATACTCGGGTGCTTCGCCGCCCGGTAGCATCGAGATAAATTTGTGCGCAAGCAGCAATGAATTTACTAGCTTGCCCTTGGCGTTCATCGGGTGCGCGGACTGCCCGGTAAAAGTCACGACCGCGTCGCCGGCGTTCCAGTTTTGGTAAATCAGCTCGCCTATGCCGCAGCAATCCAGGCAGTAAGCAAAATCGGCCTTGATCTCCGAGACGTCAAGCGCCTTGGCTCCGCGCAGGCCTTGCTCCTCGTCGGGCAAAAAGCCAAATGTCACGTCGCCGTGCTCGATCTGCGGGTTTTGTATGAAAAACTGCGCGGCGTTTACGATGGCGGCGATCGCGGCCTTGTCGTCCGCGCCTAGCAGGCTGGTACCGTCCGTTACGATGAGATCGTCTCCGACATAGCTCGCTAGCTCTGGAAATTCGCTAAGTTTGAGTGTTATGCCTAGCTCTTTATTTAGCGTGACGTCGCCGCCCTCGTAGCACACGATTTGCGCTTTAGTGTCGTTTTTTTGCTCCGCGCTCGTATCAAGGTGCGCGAAAAACGCCACAGACGGCAGCTTTTTAGCGGAATTTGACGGCAAAACGGCCGTGGTTATGGCATTTTCTCGTCTTTTTATATTTTGCAGACCAAGCTCCTTTAGCTCGCTTTCTATCAGCTTTGCCAGATCGTGCTCGGCCTCGTTTGAAGGCATGATGCCCGCCGCGCCCGCTTCGCGGTTTGTGGTGGTGTTGATCTTCGTATAGCGCAAAAATCTCTCGACTATGTCCATGTTCGCTCCTAAATTTGAGATAAAATTTATGAAATTATACTATCTTTTAATTAAGCTTAAAATAAAATTTTAATATTTTTGGGCAAGTTTAAAATTTAATCGGTATAATTCGCAAACTAAATTTAAAGGAGCAAAAATGCGAAATTTACGCTACGTGAGCGACCTTTCGGACTTTCATCAGGTTTTTTCGGCGACTCTGGGCAAGATGGCGACCGTACAAAATAGATTTGCGGATATCGTCGGCAATCTCGACTGGAACGCGGATTTTGACGGCTGCGAGATAGCTTTCGGCGATCAAATTTACAAGATACAGTTTATCGGCAGCGAGTCAAACGTGAGCGACACGTGGCTGTGGGGATTTGCCAACCAAAGCGGCCTTAGCCCCGAAGCGACGGCGTTTTCGCACGATATTTTACGCGCGGGACGGGAGTGGGGCTTGCAGGCTTTTAGCGAACCGAGCTTTGAGCTGGATGAAACCTTTAACGGCCATACGCTATGTATCGCAGCGTGCGGAGTTGCTGACGAAAATTTATGCTACTACGGCTGCAGGCACGATAAAGGCTGTGCGTTTGTGGCTATAACTGATGCGCCGGATTTGCTTTTTGAGCCTCTTAGCACGCACGAGTTTGTCAAAACAGCAAGTAGCTGCATACAAAATCACGACGTAGATCATAAAATTTTCATCAAAAGCTTTTTGGAATTCAATGGAGTCAAATTTGATGAAAATATCGAAAAAGGCGGATTTTTTAAAAAAGCCAAAGACGAAATCGTAGCCAAATTTGACAAAGAGCTTTTGATCAAATTTGACGATAAGGGTAGGATTTCGGGATTTAAGTACGAATTTTAATTTGTGTAGTTTGAGCGAGGCGATGAGCTAAAAGCCCACCGCCTTAGATTTACGAATGGAAGTGAAACTCGTCCGGGTGATCGAGGGCGTAGCGGAATTTCTCCATATCTACTTTTTTATCCCAGATCGAGATGATTAGGCAGCCTACGGCGTTGCCGCAGAGGTTTCCGACCGCACGCATCTCGGACATAAACTTATCCACGCCAAGTAGCACCGCAACCGTAACCACCGGGATACCGGCGCTAGGAAGCGCAGCAAGCGTACCCGCAAGTATGATAAATCCGGAGCCCGTGACGCCGACGGCGCCCTTGCTCGTCACCATCAAGATGACGAGAATTTGTATCAAATGCTCGACTGTTAGCGGGATACCGAAGGCTTGAGCGAGGAAAATCACGCTAAGCGATAGGTAGATGTTCGTGCAGTCGAGGTTAAACGAATATCCCGTCGGTATGATGAGTCCGACCGCGCCTTTGTGGATGCCCGCGGCTTCTAGCTTTTGCATGAGCGGAGCTAGCGCGGTCTCGGAAGAACTCGTCGCAAACACGATCAAAACTTCTTTTGCAATGAAACGCATAAATTTAAATATATTGACCTTCGCAAAATAGCAAATCGCGCCAAGAACCACGAAGATAAAAAAGCAGCTAGCAAGCGCCATAACGAAAAGCAGCTCAAGCATACCCAAAAGCGAGTTAATGCCGAATTTACCGATCAAAAACGCCATCGCAGAAAATGCCGCAACCGGGCTAAATAGCATCAAAATCGTAAGCAGTTTTAGCACCCAGTGCTGAACGATTTCAAGCGGTCTTAGGATTTTCTTTTTGTAGTCGTGCTTTAAAAACGAGATCGCAACAGCCGTCACGATGGCCAAAAATAGCACCTGAAGCGTGTTTGATTTGATAAACGGATCAAGCAAATGCACATAAGGGAAAATGCCGTCTACAGGCACCGCACCGCGTAAAATGTGAAGCGTATGCGCTAAAACCCCGCTGTTTGCGTCGATATTTGAGGCTTGGCTCGTAAATTTTTCTACGCTAGAGGCATCAAGCTGCGTGTAGTCAAGGTGCATATCGTGGCCTGGTTTTAGCGTCTCGCCAAAGATTATACCTACGGCTAGCGCGATAGTGCTCACGACCTCAAAGTAGATAAATCCTTTAAGTCCGATGGAGCCTAGCTCCTTCATACTCTCAAGTCCGATGATACCTGAGACTATCGTGAGGAAAATAATCGGTCCGATGAGAGCTTTTAAGGCTTTGATAAAGTAGTCGATGCCTGGCTTGCTCGCGATGCCTAGATCCGGGAAAATCATACCGACCGCGATACCGGCGATGATGCCGAAAACCACCCAAAACGCTAGGTTGGTAAACATTCTAATAAGAAAAGGTTTTTGCGGTTTTGCCGCGTTTGAAACGCTTGGGTTCAAGAGGTGTCCTTTAAAAATTATTAAAAAGGTATTTTAACAAATAAATTTATATAAAAAGATAAAATCGCGGCGATTTTGGTCAAATTTTACCGGCCGCCGCAAATTTCGTTAAATTTTACAAACTCTCTAAAATTTCGATTGAATTTATCTTGTCGCCTTGCCTGACGCTATCTAGCGTCTTTAGGCTAGCTTCGTCCACGATCTGCCCAAATACCGTATGTACGCCGTCAAGGTGCGGCTGCGCGCTGTGGCAGACGAAAAACTGACTGCCACCCGTATCGCGTCCGGCGTGCGCCATGGATAGGGTTCCGCGTTTGTGCTTGTGCTTTTGGCCTACGCACTCGCATTTGATGCGCCAGCCCGGACCTCCGATACCCGTGCCGTGAGGGCAGCCGCCCTGGATCACGAAATTTGGGATCACGCGGTGGAAATTTAACCCGTCGTAAAAGCCGCTTTTAGCTAGCTGGGCGAAATTCGTCACCGCTTGCGGCGCTTCGTCGCCGTAAAGCTCGAGCTTCATATCGCCTTTTTCGGTGTGGATCACGGCAAATTTGAGCTTAGCAAGCTCGGCCGCGTCGATGTCGTAGATTTTTAGTTCGTCGTTTCTCATTTTGTTCCTTAAATTTATTCGATATTTGTATAAACCGCTTGCACGTCGTCGTCGTCTTCAAGTTTATCTAGGAGCTTTTCTAGCTCGTTCATTTGCTCTTCGTCTAGGCTTACGGGCGAGTTTGCGATGTATTGCAGGCTAGCTTTTTTGGCCTCTAGTCCTAGCTTTTCGATACCTTCGCTTAGCGTGCCAAAGCTCGCGTAATCTCCGTAGATATAAAGTACGCCGTCTTCTTCCTCGATCTCGGTTAGACCAAAGTCGATGAGCTCTAGCTCAATCTCGTCAAGCTCCTTTGCTGGCATATCAAGCTCGAAAACGCTCTTTCTCGTAAACATGAAATTTAAGCTTCCGCTAGGCAAAATTTCGCCGCCGTTTTTGCTAAATATCGCCTTGACGTTGGCGACCGTTCGAGTCGGGTTATCAGTAGCGCACTCGACGATGATCTGCACGCCGTGCGCGCCTTTGCCGTCGTAAAATATCGTCTTGATATCAGCGCTATCCTTGCCGCTAGCGCGTTTTATCGCCGCGTCGATGTTGTCTTTTGGCATATTTTGCGCCTTGGCCGCTGCTATCGCGGCGCGAAGTTTCGGGTTCATATCAGGCTCTGTGCCACCCTCTTTAGCCGCTACGGTTATGGCTTTAGCGAGTTTTGGAAAAACCTTGCTCATCTTATCCCAGCGCGCTTCCTTCGCGGCGCGCCTATATTCAAACGCTCGTCCCATTTCGTTCCTTTAAAAATTTTTGCCCAATTATATCTAAAAAAATTTTGCATTTTTTTAAAAACGCGAGGTTTTGAGCGTATTAGCAAAAAATTTAGCTTTAAGTCCTATAATCCGCGTATGATTTTAAATGCCCGAAAAGACGACGCCGCGCGCTGCATAGAGCTGTTAAATTTAGCCATGGAGGACATCGCATTTACGCTTAGCGGCGTGAGCGATCCCGCTAAGAGCGATGAAATTTTGCATAAATTTTTCCGCAGTGAGATAAACCGCCTAAGCTATAACAACGTATTTGTTTTCAAATTTGACGGCGAGATCGCGGGCGCGATTTGCGCTTACGACGGAGGCGAGATTGAAACGCTAGATGAGCCTATCAGGACGCATTTGCAGATGCTTGGCTCAAACGAAGTTCCGCAGACGGAGTGCTTTGCGGACGAGCTATATATCGATAGTCTCGCCGTGGACGAGAGATTTCGCGGACGAGGTATCGCAAAAGAGCTGATCAAATTTATCTTTACCCTCGCGCCGAAACGAAATATCAAAAAAGTAGCTCTCATCGTCGATGAAAAAAAGCCTAAAACCATGGCTTTTTACGAGCGTTTGGGCTTTGAGACCGACTGCGAAATGATCATAAATTCTCACAAATACTACCATATGATAAAGGAGATAAAATGACTAAATTTAAGGTTGCTAACATCCACTGCGAAAACTGCGCAAACACCATAAAAAACGCTCTTGGTGATGAATACGGCGAGATAAAGGTCGATCTTGGCGTAGAACCAAGGGTCGTGAGCGTAAATTTAGACGGCAAGGACGAGGCGAAATTTAAAGAGGAGCTGGATGATTTGGGCTTTAGCGTCATAGAGAAAATTTGATGCAAAATATCAAACTAAACATCGCGGGCATGACCTGCGTAAACTGCTCAAACGCCATCGAGCGCGTAACGAAAAAGATCGCGGGCGTGCTAGACGCTAAGGTCAGCTTCGCAAACGGCTCGGGCGAATTTATCATAGAAAACGCCGAAGTACAAGCCGCGATAGAGGAAAAAATAAAAAAACTAGGCTACGGCGTGGCCAAAGATTTGGCGGAATTTGAAGCCAAACGCGAGAAACATATCTTAAATTTACGCCGAAATTTCCTAGCCGCGGCAGCTTTTAGCGCGGTAATCATGGCGCTTGAGATGAGCGAGCAGCCAAGCGCGGTAAAATCAGCCATCATGCTAGCGCTTGCCTTTATCACGATAGCTACGTGCGGGCGGGACTTTTTTATCCATGCTTATGGCGCGCTGAAAAATAAAAATTTCGATATGAATGTACTCGTAGCGCTGGGCACTAGCACGGCGTTTGCGTATTCGCTGGGCGTTTTTATCGCGGGCGAGCGCCTGCCTGAAAACATGCGCCACCTCTACGTCTCGGGCGCGTCGATGATAACGGCTTTCGTGCTGCTGGGTAAATTTTTAGAAGAGCGCTCAAAAGCTCGCGCAGGCGATTATATAAAATCGCTCATGGATATGTCGCCAAAGACCGCTCTCGTACTACAAAAAGACGGTAGCGCGCTAGAAGTAGATGCCGTGAGCCTAAAAATAGGCGATATCGTAGTCGTAAAGAGCGGCTATGCGGTGCCTTGCGACGGGGTCGTGATAAACGGCGGCGCGGAGATCGATACCTCGATGCTAACGGGCGAGAGCCTGCCCGTCTATAAAAGGCAAGGCGACGAGGTCAATGCTGGAACTATAAATTTAAACGGCTACATAAACGTAAAGGTTACTAAGCTTGCTAGTCAGACGCTTTTGTCGCAAATTTTAGAACTTTTAAGCGACGCGTCGAGCAAAAAGATGCCTATCAGCCGCTTTGCCGACCGCGTGGCAAATATCTTCGTGCCTAGCGTGATTGCTATCGCCGTCGTTACGTTTTTTGCTTGGTTTGCGCTTACGGGAAATGCGCTACAAGGCGTGCTAAGCGCGGTTTGCGTGCTCATTATCTCGTGTCCTTGCGCGCTGGGGCTAGCTACCCCGATAGCTATCGTTTCATCGCTATCTCTAGGCGCTAAAAACGGAATCCTGATCAAAAATCCCGAGGTTTTAGAGGTGCTTGGCGACGTGAAATACGCGATATTTGATAAAACGGGCACGCTAACAAAGGGCGAAATTTCAGTAAATTTTACCGATATAAACGATGAAAATTTAGCCAAAATCGCCGCGCTAGAGGCCAAAAGCTCGCATCCGATATCTGCTGCGATCGTTAGATACGCAAACGAGCTCGGGCTTAAAATTTTAGGCGATGAAAAGGGTTTTGAAAATATCGCGGGACGCGGCGTAAAGAGCGAGGACGATAGCGTAATAGCGGGCAACGAGGCTCTTTTAAGCGAACTTGGCGTAGAAATAAGCGCGCAGGCCAAGGAGCAAATCGCCAAAGCGCAAAATGAAGGAAACGGCGTGGTGCTCGCTGCCGTGGATAAAATTTACGTAGGATTTATCGCGCTTAGCGATACGGTAAAAGAGGATGCCGCACAGGCTATACAAAGCCTAAAAGACATCGGTATAACGCCCGTAATGCTAACCGGAGACAACGCTTTCACCGCTAAAAACGTAGCGGGCAAGCTAGGCGTCGAAAAGGTCTTTGCCGGCATGCTACCTAATGAAAAATTTGAAACCATAAAACGCCTGCAAGAAGAGGGTGCGGTGCTGTTTGTGGGCGATGGTATCAACGATGCCGCCCCGTTAAAGCAAGCAAATGCGGGCATCGCGATGAGTAGCGGCGCGGATATCGCAAAAGAAGCCGGCGACGTAGTGCTAGTAAAAAACGATCTAAAAAGCGCGGTATCTACGATAAATTTGGCCAACGAGACGATGAAAACGGTAAAACAAAATTTGTTTTGGGCGTTTGTTTATAACGCCGTTTGCATTCCCGTCGCGGCGGGAGTTTTAGCGCCGTTAGGACTCATGCTAACGCCTGTTTACGGTGCTGCTGCGATGTGCTTTAGCTCGGTTACTGTCGTATTAAATTCGATCAGATTACGATTTAAGCAAATCTAAAATTTAGCCTAAATTTTGTAAAATCCCGCAAAAAACACAAAGGAAAATGATGAATTTAGGTAAATTTTACGCCGTGATCGCAAGGATATTTGCGCTAAATTTCGCTCTGCCACCTAGCGCGAAGCTTTTTAGCGAGCTAAATAAAAATCCAAAATGGATAATAACAAACGATAGCGAAGCAAACGCCAAGGGGCGCGAGCTATACGAGGAGTCGATAAAAGGCGAGAGTATAGAAGAGATCGCGAAAGACTTTGCAAATTTGAAAAAATATTTTAACGCGGAGTTTTTTTTCGAGGGCGATAAGGCGAGGCTTGAAGGCTTTTATAAAAAGTGCAAATTTAGCCCAAATTTAAACGTCAGCGCGCTTGATAGCCTAACGAACGAGCTTTCGTTTTTCTCCTCTGTCGTCGAGCTAAAACAAGACGAACAGACGAAGGAAATTTTGGGCGTTTTGCTAAGCTCCTATCTACTACCCTACGCTAAAAAGCTAGCCCCCGTCCTACAAAACGAAGCAAAAAGCAAATTTTACCGCGCGATGGGCTATCTTTTCGAGGATTTTGCGAGCGGTATCGAAAATACGCTAAAAGTTAAAGTCGTACCCAGATGAGTTGGTGGAACGACTTTTATATAAATTTCGATCCGGTCGCGTTTGAGCTGTTTGGCATCAAGGTGCACTGGTATGGGATAATGTACGTCCTGGCGCTACTCGTGGCGCTCGGCGTGGCTAAATTTATCGTCAAGCGCGATAATATGCAAATTTCAAATTCGCTGCTTGATAACTATTTCTTTTGGGTGGAAATCGGCGTGATACTGGGCGCAAGGCTCGGCTACATCGTCATTTACGATCCAAATACCGCTTATTATCTCACTCATCCTTGGCAGATTTTTAATCCTTTTCATAACGGCGAATTCGTCGGTATCCGCGGCATGAGCTATCACGGCGCGGTGATCGGGTTTTTGATAGCGACGTGGGCTTTTTGCCGTAAATTTAAGCAAAATTTGTGGCAGCTTTTGGATCTCGTCGCACTTAGCATCCCGCTTGGATATTTTTTCGGTCGTATCGGAAATTTTTTAAACCAAGAGCTGTTCGGTCGTATCACGGATGTCTCATGGGCGATCAACGTCGCGGGACAGATGCGTCATCCATCGCAAATTTACGAAGCGGTTTTAGAAGGGCTTGCTGTTTTTGCTATCCTTTTTGTTTATAGAAAATTTAAAAAATTTGACGGCGAACTCATCGCTCTTTATGCCATACTTTATACCTTTGCCAGATTTGTTTGCGAATTCTTTAGAGAGCCTGATTTCGGGATCGGCTTTGTATTTTTAAATTTATCTATGGGGCAGATACTATCCTTTTTAATGTTTGCGTGCGGCATTTTCCTTTATATTATCTTAAATAAAAAATATACAAAATTTTAAAAGGTTTTTAAAGTAATTTACGATACTATTATGCCGTTTTTATAGTATCGTAATTTAATTTTCTTTTAAGTTATGATAACTTATCTCAATTTTATAGGAGGGCTCATGAGTGGGCTAATCGAGGGCTTCTTAGGTAGGCAAGCGGATACGAAAAAAAGTCGTACTCCTGCCGTTTGGGACAGATGGCAAAGTATAACGGGACTGATTTTGGCCTGTTTTATTTTGTGTCACATGGTATTTACCTCTACCATTTTATTCGGCAAGGGCGCATTTAACGCCGTTGTAGGTTTTGCGGAGGCTAAATTTTTATTCGGCGAGGCTACGTGGTGGATTACTAACGTTATCGCTGCGATAATATTCGTCGTTTTTATCGCTCACGCATTTTTGGCGATGAGAAAATTCCCTGCAAACTACAGACAATACATCATGTTTAGAGGTCACAAAGACCGCATGAAGCACCTTGACACTACGCTTTGGTGGTTTCAGTTTTTGACCGGTTTTGCTCTATTTTTCGCAGCTAGCGCGCACCTAGTCGATATAATCTTCGGCGGACACATCACTGCCGATAAATCAGCGGCCACATTTCATCAACTAGAAATTTTCTACTTCGCTTTACTTTTATTTATGGTTGTTCACGCTAGCGTGGGAATGTACCGCCTATACGTAAAATGGGTAAGTATCGACGGAGTAAACAAACAAGAGATGTTCGCAAAAAGAAATAAAGCCAAAACTGCGATATTTGCGGTTTTTGGAGTGCTCGCGGTCATCGCGCTGATCGCCGATTTCGTGTGGATCAGTCTTTAGGAAAAGGAGCTTTAAAAAATGAACGTAAAATATTATGACGCATTAGTTATCGGAGGCGGTCTAGCGGGTCTGCGAGCTGCCGTTGCCGCAGGAGAAAAAGGGCTAAGCACGGTAGTTTTAAGCCTAATCCCGGTTAAGCGCTCGCACTCTGCGGCTGCGCAAGGCGGCATGCAAGCCTCTTTAGGAAATTCAAAAATGAGCGAAGGCGACAACGAGGACGTGCACTTTGCCGACACGG
>NZ_CALHXD010000274.1 GCF_938040115.1 uncultured Campylobacter sp.
AAGCTCGTTGTTTAAATTTATCACGTCCGTCACGTCGTATCTGATCGCAAGAAACTCCTCGATCTGCCCGCTTAAATCCAAAATCGGAATGATAGTCGTGTTTAGATAGACGTCGCGGCCGTCTTTGGTGCGGTTTCTTATCGTGCCTTTGTGCACTTTTTTAGCTAAAATCGTATCCCAAAGCCGCGCAAAAACCTCCTTTGGCACCTCGGGATGGCGCACGATGTTGTGATTTGCGCCGATTAGCTCCTCGCGCGTAAAGCCCGACATCTTACAAAACTCGTCGTTTACGAAGGTGATAGTGCCGTTCGTGTCGGTCTTTGAGACTATATTGCTGGTCTCGATAGCCTCTTGATACTGCCTAAATCTTGCTTTGATGTTATCCATTGCTCGCCGTAAATCCTATAAAAGATAGATAAATTCCGTAAATTATTATCGCCGCGCCGCTTAAATTTAGCGCGTGTTTTTTAAATTTTTCGCTCGCGGCCTTTAAAACCAGCGCGTAAAAACTCATCGCAAAAAAGCTAACCGCACCAAAAGTCGCGGCGATGGCTGCGCCCTTTGCCCCGCTGCCGCTAGCTACGGCTAAAGCTAAAAAATAATAAACCACTCCGCACGGCAGTAGCCCGTTTAAAAACCCGAGCGTCAAAAACCCGAGCACGCTATTTTTTGCGATCGCGGCTTTCATTTTTTCGTTTAAAATTTTGGATAAAAATGCGTTTTTCTCGATGAAATTTAACACCGCACCGCGCCTAATGAGCGCGACGCCCAAAACCGCCATAAAAACGCCGATAGCAAAAAACAGGTAGCCTCGCGCCGCAAGAGATAGCGTAAAAACGCCGCCAAGCGACCCGAAAATAAAGCCAAGTAGCATATAAGCGCAAATTCGAGCTAGGTTGTACCCTGCTATCATCGCCGCGCTAAAAATTTTACCTTTGCCGCTCAAAAACCGCGCGAGCACGATAGCAAAACCGCCGCACATACCCACGCAGTGGCCTACCGAGCTAAGCGCCGCGACGCTCAAAATCGAAACAAACTCCGCGCCGCTCATCAAATTTGACCGATAAATTTCATTTGTAAATTTTAGCCACGCAGGGGCTAAATTCGGCCCGCAAATTTAGCCCTAAATTTAGCTCAAATTTGACCGCGACTAGCAACTATAAAATTTCTAAAAATTGTTTAAAGATATATTTGCTCTCGCTCGGCCCGCCGCTAGCCTCGGGGTGATGCTGCACAGAAAATACGGGATAATCCCTATATCTCACGCCCTCGATCGTACCGTCGAAAAGGTTTCTATGCGTTATCTCGGCGACCTGCGCGATCTCCTCGGGGACGTTATAGTTGTGATTTTGCGCCGTTATCTCGACCGCCTTAGTTTGCAAATTTAAAACCGGGTGATTTGCGCCGTGCTGACCGAATTTTAGCTTGTACGTCTCAAAGCCAAACGCATTGCTAAGCAGCTGATGTCCGAGGCAAATGCCAAAAATCGGCACTCGCGCCTCAATCAGCTTTTTTATCTGCGCGATCTCGTTTTTTAGAGCCTTGGGCTCGCCCGGGCCGTTTGAGAGAAATACGCCGTTTATCTCGCCTTTGTTAAATTTAGCGATGAGCTCCTCTGCCTGCACGTCGTGCGGATAAATTTGCGTCTCAAGGCCTATTTCGCAAAGCTCGTTTAGGATATTTCGCTTTACGCCGTAGTCGATGACGGCGATCTTTTTGCCGTTTGCTTTTAGCGCGGAGTAGGCTTTGCTCGCATGATCCCAGGCGCCCTTTTCGTGAGCGTAAATTTGCTCGGTACTCACCTTTGCTACGTAGTTTATCTCTGAGATTCTAGGCGAGTTTTCAAGCAGCTTTTTTAGCTCTTTTTCGTCCGAAATTTCAGTCGATATTACCGCGTGAAGCGCGCCGTTATCGCGTAGCATCTTGGTTAAAAATCTCGTGTCGATATCATAAACGCCAAATTTACCTTGCTCTTTGAAAAACTCTTCCAAGCTCTTTTGCGAGCGGAAATTTGACGGCGTAGGGTTAAAATCCCTCATCAAAACGCCGCTAGCGTGGATTTTGGCGCTCTCCATATCGTCCTCGTTTACGCCTACTATGCCGATCTCTGGCATAGTAAAAACGATAAACTGCCCGGCATAGCTAGGATCGCTCATGATCTCTTGATAGCCGGTTAGGCTCGTGTTAAAGACCATTTCGCCGCTAGCCGTACCGCTCGCGCCAAAGGCCTTCGCCTGCAAAAAAATGCCGTTTTCAAGGTAGATATAAGCTCTCACAGCATGCCTCGTTTTCTTAGTTCGTCCTCGTACAGCCGCTCAAATACGATGTCGTACTCCTCGGTGCCCGGGATTAGTTTGCGCTTGTAGCCGTCGATCTTGTCGATGACCACGTCTTGTAAAATTTCATACGTTTTTAGATACTCTTCGATCGAGCCATAGATGATGTTTTTGATACGATTTTCGGAAACCGTGTAGTCAATGAGCCCCTTTTTCCAAGCGCTTTCTAGCACTAGGTGGGCAACGTTGCTAAAGCGGTCTTCGTACGTAAGTATCACGCCGTACTCTTTAGCCAGCTTCTTTTTTACGAGCCAAAACATATTTTTTCTATCGACTTGCATGCTCTCCATATCGTCTTCGTTCTCGGCGAGCACCTCGTTTACGCGCTCTTCAAGCGCTTTTTCTTTTTGTAAATCGTTATCTAAAATTTCTTTCGCGCATGCCGCTACGGGCTCTACTCCGCGCGTTAAATTTACGAATCCGGACTTTAATAAATCAATAGCGATTTTGTGCGCGATGTAGGGTGTGTGTGGGAGTTTTATACGCATTTTTACCTCTCTTTTTGGGCTTGATTTTAACCAAAATTTGGTAAGAAATACCTAAAATCTCACGGCATTTTTGTTTTGGCAAGCGTTTGTTTTTGGTAAAATTTGAAGCAAAATTTGAGGCGCGGATAAAAATGCTTTTGAGACTGGGCGCTAGTTAAATTTGAGCTTTAGCGTTAAATTTGACGGCAATAAAATTTAGCCTTTGGAGTCAAATTTGACCGCCAAAGGCAAATTTGGCTTTCGCGTTATCCGCGCAAATTTGAGCTCAAATTTAGACGAGAGCCAAGCTAAATTTAGAGCGTTATAGCCCAAATTTACAAATTTAGCAGATTTCCAGCAGGGCCGTCTGGAGATGTAGGAGAGACTTCTTGCGTTACGTTTTTTTCAGCCTTTATAAATGGCGGGCCTTGCTTTATTAAAAGCGTGATTTCAGACGCCGCGGTAGGCTCCATTTTTGCCATTATCGCGGAGATTTTTTTAGGGCTTAGCGAGTACATGATACTAGCCGCATCCGCCCTATCCATCGCGCTTAGCACGTCGGCGGCGGCTTGGTCTTTCATCTTGCCGTAGGTCTCGCCGACCTTGTCGCTAGTCATCGCTTTTAGCTCTTTTACGATCTCTTCGTTTTTTTTTAGTAGCTGCTCGGTCTGCTTTTTTTCCTCTTGCGCGCGGGTTAGAGTCGCGTTTATCTCGGCCTCTTTGGCGGCTAGTTTGGCATTTCTCTCCTCAAAAAGCGCCGCCGAACTCGCCCGAAAAGCCTCCAAAGCCTGCCTTGCTTCGTCTATTTTGGCAAGCTCTCTTTTTAGCTCGTCTTTTCTAGTTTCAAATATAAAAACGCAGTCCACTGGGATCTTAAAGCCGCTTTGGCTCGCGCTTTGAGCGTTTACGTCATTTGCACCCCAAGCGCATAAATTTAAAGTTAGTAAAATCAAAATTTTTTTCAAGCTTTCGCCTCTTTTTGCCTAGTAAAATTCATCGTCGCAAACTCGTCCAGAGCCGCCGCTTCGGCCTTTTTTATCTTTTCTATTTGCGCGCTAAAGTCCTGCGTTTGCAGGTATTTCATCTTTTCGTACTCCAAATTTGCCGCCTTATGCTGCCGCTCGAGGTGCGCGATGTTTTTTTTCATTAGCTCGAGCCGCTCGGTTAGCAGATTTTTTTCTCGCCGCATCGCGCCAAGAAGCTCTAGCGAACCGCGCAGATCGGCCGCAGAGCCGCTGGATGGCATTTCAAATTTTGAAATTTGCTCGGCAGCCTGCGCTATGAAGCCCTCTATCATCGCCGCTTCGTTTCTGGTTCTTGCCAAATTTAGCTCGATTTTGTCTAAATTTCGCTTTTTTATATTTACGATTTGCGTAAATTTGCTTTTCATCTTAGCGGACTATCGTGTCTTCGCGCTCCGGGCTAGTAGATACTATGCCGACCTTTACGCCCGTGATCTCCTCGATGCGCTTGATAAAGGCCTTTGCATTTGCGGGAAGATCCTCAAATTTACGCGCTCCAGCTACCTTATCCCAGCCCTCAAGCTCCTCGTAGACCGGTTTTACGCCCTCCAAATCGCTTGGGAAATACTCGATTATCTTGCCGTTTTTCTCGTAGGCTTTGCAGATTTTTACCTTTTTAAAGCCGTCTAGAACGTCAAGCTTCATCAGCGCAAATTTATCCACGCCGTCAAGCCTCGCTGCGTATCTCACGCCGACTGCGTCAAACCAGCCCGTGCGGCGCGGTCTGCCCGTCGTGGCGCCGTATTCACGTCCGATATCGCGTATCTTTTCGCCGTCCTCACCCATATCTTCGGTCGGGAATGCGCCGTTGCCAACGCGCGTGGTATAGGCTTTGATGATGCCGATTACCTCGCCGACGTTTTTAGGACTTAGCCCGATACCGCTGCAGCTGCCTGCGGTTACGGTGTTTGAGCTAGTTACGAAAGGATAAGTGCCGTGATCGATGTCTAGCAGCGTACCCTGCGCGCCCTCGAGCAAGATTTTCTTATCCGCGTCTATCGCATCCCACACCATATGCGTGGTATCTACGATAAATTTACCCAGCGCCGCCTCGTAGCTCTTTAGCTCGCCCAAAAGCTCCTCGCGAGCAGGCGCTTTGACGCCTAAAACGTCTAAAAACGCTTTATTTGCCGCAAAATCGGCCAAAATCGCGTCGCAAAGCTTTTCGGGATTTTTTAGCTCACCAACGCGGTGTCCGCTACGGCTGATTTTGTCGCTATACGCAGGCCCTATGCCCTTGCCCGTCGTGCCGATAGCGTGTGCGCCTTTGGCCTTTTCTTTGGCTTGGTCGATTTGCGCGTGATAAGGCAAATTTAAATGCGCCTTGTCGCTGATAAATAACCGCCCCGAAACGTCTCCAAACTGCTTTAGTTCTTCTATTATCGCGGCCGGACAGAGCACGACGCCGTTGCCGATGATGTTGATTATATTTTTATGAAGTATGCCCGATGGAACCTGATGCAGCGCGATTTTTTCGCCATCCACGACGATCGTGTGACCCGCATTGTGTCCGCCCTGACACCTGCATACCATATCGTAGCCGCCGCTTAGCAGATCTACGATCTTGCCCTTGCCTTCGTCTCCCCACTGCACGCCCACTATCACGTCAGCCTTGCTCATACTCTCTCCTTTTGATCTAAATTTTCGATTAACGCGTCGGTATATACGCCAAAACCGCTGCTTTTAATACCCTCTATCTCGTAGTTGCCGCCGCCGCTTAGCACGGCGTTGCTGCCTAAAAATCTAAAAAACAGCTTACCATAATACCGCATCTTTGAATAATATAACGGAACAATTCTTAAATTTTCATATTTTACCGCCTGCGCCAGCTCTTTTATCTCAAGCAGTGCGGTTTTTATCTCGTTCGGCACTACCGGCAAAATCTCGTCGATATCGCCCACCGTATTTACGAAGGCTAGCCTTTTTAGCCACTCTTCGTTTTGATTTAGGATTTTTTCGATCTCGCCGTGCTCAAATATCGAAATAGGTAAATTTAAGAGCCTGCACACGATCTGCGGGATCGCGATGTGGCTGATTTGCAGCACCGGCGCGAGGTCAAACGACTCAAAAAGCTCCTTTGCGATCTTGACGCTAGTAGCCAGATCGCTCTCGCCGATTAGCTCGGCGCCGATTTGATAGATTTCAGTGCTAGGGTACTTAAAAACCGGCTGGATGTAAAACCAGCGTTTAGGCTCGGTATCTTTTAGGCGTCTAAGCACGATGCGAACGACGTCCACGGTGCTATCGGCGCGCAGGCTGATTTGGTGATTTTCGTGATCGCTAAAGCGCACCAGAGCCGTGGGCTGCACGCTTAGGTGCTGATGATACGAGAAAAACGGCGTCACGATCTCGTGAAATCCGTTTTTTTCTAAAATTTCGCTTGCCGCGCGCTCGATCTTTCTTTTTAGTTTCGCGCTTTGCCCGAAATACAGCCTCGTGCCGCTTGGTATTTCGTGCTCGTAAACGCTCGCGTCAAATTCGCTCACTCTTGCTCCTTTGCTTTTGATTCATTCTGTTGTATCTCAGGCTCTACCCACGGCAACTCGTGAAACGCCGCCACGAAGTAGCTAGGCTTTGAGCCGCTATAAACGGTCGCGATACTAAGCTGCTCGAGATAAATTTCGCCACTTTTACGCTTATTATAAATTTCGCCGCTATAAAAGCCTTTTTTCAACAACCTCTTCCACATATGTTCGTAAAAATTATCATCATGCACGCCTGATTTTAGTAAATTCGACGGCTTGCCGATGGCTTCTTCTTTAGAATAGCCGCTTATCTTGCAAAAGGCTTTGTTGGCGTCTAAAAATACTCCGTCTAACCCGACTACTGCGACGGCTTCTTGCGCGTTTGCAAATAGGCTTAAAATCGTATTTTTATATGCGCCCTCTTTGTCGTCGTTTAGTCGCGCTATCTCCATGCCGGTTTTTGCGGTCAAATTTGCCGCTAGCTTGCTCTCGATAAAATACCCGATCACCTCGTCCACGGTTCTGCCGTCTTTTGAGATAAATTTGATAAATACGCTACAGTTTATGACCTCTAGATTTTTCCTTATCAGCCTGCAAGACTGCAGCGACTCGTTCTCTTTTTTGAGCGAAGCCGCGTTAAATAGGCTAAATTTGATGTTAAATTCGTTCGCGAGCCTATCTCGGTCATCTGGATGGATGATGTTTTTAAACTCGAATTCGTTTGATAGTATTTCGCTTTTTTTGTATCCCAGCGCGCGCTCGATATTATCCGAAACGCTTGATATATCGCCTATAAAGCGGTCCTTCCAAACCACGCTAAATAGCGGCGAGTGCGCGTCTATCTCGCTTTGCTTTTGCGCGTTTTTCTTTAAAATGTTGCTCTTCGTAACATCCTTTACGACGCAAAAGCCAATCTTTTCGCCGCCGGGTAACTCGTAGTTTTGTTTGTAGATGCGCACCTGCCTTATCTCGCCGCCCGCGGCAAAATGGTTCGTTTCGTAAATTTCTCCTTCGCCTTCTTGCTGCGTTTTCATATCGGTCAAATTTGACGCGTTTAGCTCGGCTAAATTTTTGCTTTTTATCGCTTCCTCGCTAAATCCGTAAAACTCGCACGCTCTCGCGCTCGCCTCGACGATCCTACCGCTTTTTGCGTCGATTAACAGCAAGATAAAAGGTCCTTTTTCAAACAAAAATCCGAATTTACGCGAATACTCCTCAAATTTCGCCTTTTTCTCGCCGAAATCTCCGTAAAATTTGACGATCTCGTCCGAGATTTGATCAAATTCTTCTACCGAGCCAAATTTCGCGTATGCTTTGATCTCCTCGCCGTCGCCGGCTTTTGCGACTAAATTTTTGATAGATAAAACGGGCTTTATGACCGAGTTTTTGACAAATTTGGTGTAAGAAAAGGTAAAAAATCCGCCTGCGGCTAAAAATGCGACGCAGATTAGTAAAAATAGTAAATTTTCTTTTATAAATTTATCCACAGGATAGCTTGAAACCACGGCCAAACCGATCCTCGGGATACTTTGAATATAATAAATTTCGCTGTTTATCGAGCCTAAATTTGCAAATTTTACTTCGTCGCTGTTTAGGTAGTCCGCACTCACGTCGTAAAGATCAAAGATGGTTTTACGCTCTAAAACCAGCTCAGGGTCTTGGTGAAATACGATCCTACCGCTTTTATCTATCGCGAACGAATTTACGCCGATCCTCTCGTATCCGCGCGCAAACTCCTCGTAAATCGCCGTAAAGCGTATGAGAGTTGCTAAGATTTTGCCGTTTTTCATCTTTTTTGCGGCGAGTCTTGTCGGTACGTCGCTTTTATCAAACATAAACTCAGATCTTAAAATTTTATCCTCAGGCTCGTTTTCCCAAGGCTTTGAGAGAAAAAACTCAGAGTACGTATCGCGTAATTTTTCATCGCTGATAAACTCTATCTCGCCGCGTTCGTTTACGATAAAAAAGGCCATATATTCGTTATTGTTTTTTACGGCAAAGTCAAAGATCGCTTTTGAATCAAAATCGGGTGCTTCAATATATCTTTCGATAAGTTTAAGTTCGTTATCTATATTTACGGCGCGTTCTTTGATGAAAGTTTTAAAGTTAGAATTTGCAGCGTAAATATCCTCTTTTACGCCTTCAAATTTTAAATTTAACCCAAAGCTTGCCGCGCATATCAGAAATACGGCGGTAGCCAAAAACACCGCATATATTCTGCCCAAAACGGCACGTGCGAGAGGAAATTTGGAGGCGGATGAACTAGCCAAAAGAAAAACCTTAAATTAATTTAATATAAACGGCTTATTGTAGCTGAATTTTGCTTGTTTTAAGATAATAAATTTAGAAGTTTGGCGAGAGGATGAGAGAATCGAACTCCCCGCAAAGCGGTCAACCGCCCCGCCATCGGATTTGAAGTCCGCGAGCGCCACCAGATCGCTTTATCCTCCGCGTCTTTAGATGATGAGCGCGATTATAACTAAATTTATATAAATTTTAGTTTGATTTCTATAGTATTTGGAGAAAATTTTATGGGTCGGCGATGAAAAAGCTATTTGCGCGATTTTTTTTAAAAAACATCCTCATTTTTTCGCCGATTTTTTTCCTCGGCGGTTGTCTTGAGCTCTTTACAACCGTGACGCCGCTAACGGGCATAAACGTCTATGACGCCTACCAGATCAGCAAAGACGAGCGCGGTATCTATTCGATAACGAAAGATAAATTTATAAAAACAAAAATCCAGACTAAAATTTTTGCCTCAAGCGGACTTAGCAACCTAAACGTGGACGTCGAGAGCTTTTACGGCGACGTGTATCTCATCGGCGTGGTGCCCGACGCCGAGCACAAAACCAAGCTCGTAGAGCTAGCTAAAAACACCGACGGCGTGAGTAAAATTTATACGTATATTCGCCTACCTAGCGACGGCGGCGAATGCGAAAGCAACCTTGCTATAATGCTAAAACTAAAAAATAATTTTTTTAAAGACAGCATAATCAGTGGCACAAGCGTGAGAGTAAGCGTAGTGCAATGCAATGTCGTATTTACCGGCATCATCACCGATATCGAGCAGGAAAAGCACGCGATCTGGTACGCCAAGCACATCGAAGGCGTGCGGGATGTTTACTCTTTTCTTAAAGTTATGAAAGAGTAGTTTTCCCATTCAAATTTGAGTTAAATTTAAAGATTTTATTCTTCAAGGCACACACCGCACGTTCTAAATTTAAGAAGCCAAATTTGCAAATTTACCAGGACAAGAGACAAACATTCCAGACAGAATAGGCGTAGTTTAAATAGTTTTTGATTAGGCGTGACGGGAGCATACATATAGTATGTGACCGAGCGCCTTAATCAAAAACTACTTTTGAAATCCGTCATTTATGGGGAATCTTAGCCCGGTAAAAGGTTTTGATCAGAGTTGGCAGCAATACTAGCGCCCCCAGCAACATCATTATCATAACAAGATCCGTCAAAAGTCCGAAATATATCGTCGGGATAAAGTTGCTAGTTACCATTATGCTAAAGCCAAGGATAATCGCAAACGAGGTGTAGTACATCGCGTAGCCGATACTGGCGTGCGAGGCCTTGATCGACTCGGCGACGTTTTTGCTGCGAAGCTCGATTTTTAGGCGGTGTATGTAGTGGATGATATCGTCCACGCCGATACCTATGCTGATAGCTGCTATCGTAATACTCATGATATCAAGCGGGATACCCAGCGCGCCCATGACGCCAAACACCGCGCAAAGCGGGATCAAATTTGACGCGATGGCGATGGCGGCTAGCTTAATACTTTTAAAAATAATGCAAAAAACGATAAAAAGCGACAAGATAACAAAACCAAAAGAATCAACTTGCGAGGCGATGAGGCTTTGAAGGAGGTTGTTATAAAGCACCATCGCGCCGCTAACTTGCACGCTTGCGTTGTCGTTTGCGATCAAATTTGCGATATCGGTTCTAAGCTCGCGCAAAAACTCGTCCCTGCGTAGCGCGTCGTCGCTATCAAGGGTTCGCGCCGTAAAGCGCAGCTCGTTATCTTTTATGCTTACGTATGGACTTAGGATGATGTCTTTGTATTTTTGCGGGATCTGTTCGTATAGGATCGAGAGCATGAGGCCGTCGGCGGGCTTTTGCGTAATGCGCTCGACGATTTTTACGACCGTGTTTAGGCTGCTCGCGTGCCCGATAAAGCGCTTGTTTTCTAGATAGTTATGTACTTTTTTCGCGACGTCGATTTTGTGCTGATTAAACCAGTACTTATCCTCGTTCGCGCTAGCGGCGAATTCGTCGTCAAATTCGTCTTTAGGCTCGTTTTTGACCGCGCTTTGCTCAAATTTAGGCTTGTTAAATTTGATCAATATATCAACCGGCACCGTGCCGCCTAGCTTCGTATCGATCACCTGCATGCCTTTGTGGATTTCGGTCGTATCTTTAAAATAGCTTATAAAGCTGTTTTCGACTTTTAGCTTTGAGATGCCGTAAAGCCCAAAAATAAGCACTGCAATGCTAATCGCGTAAACGGCGCGGCTGTGATTTAGCGCAAATGCGGCACAGTGCTTAGTAAAGCTAAATTTATCCTCAAATGTCCTAACGGGAGCGAGCTTTGGCATCAGCGCCATCGCGGAGCCAAATAGCAAAAACGCAAGCACCAGCGAGATAGAGATCGACGCACTCATCATGATGCCTAGCATTATGATGGGCTTGATATCAGAAAGCGCAAGCGACAAAAAGCCGATAACGGTCGTAAATATCGCAAAAAACGACGGGCTAGCCTTATCGCGCAGCGTGAGATAGACCAGCTGGCGGTTGCTAAGATGCGGTTTTGTGATGCAAAACTCGCGGTAACTCACGATCAGGTGAATAACGACGGAGATCGTGATGATAAGCTGAAGGGCGATGTAGTTTGAGCTGATGACGGTTATCTCCCAGCCGAAAAACCCAAATAGCCCGCTCGCCCAAATAACGCTAATCACGCAGATAAAAATCGGCATAACGATGTAGCGAATCTGCCTAAAAAACAGCCAAAGGCAAAAGACCAAAAGCAGCGTCACGCTGATGCCGTAGGTCGCAAGATCAGAGCGCACGAAGCTCACCATATCATCGGCGATCATATTTGCTCCGCCTAAAAACAGACTCTCGCCGCCGCCAAATTTCGCTATCGTCTCGCGGATCTGCTCGATCGCGGCGTGCTCTTTTACACGTGCTTCGTCGCGGTGAGCCTTAAACTGCGCATTTACGGCGCTTAGACGCTGTTTTTGCTCGCTTGTGATGTTGCCCTCAAGCTTGGCGTTTAGCAGGGCGTTTCGCTCGTTTAGTATGCTTTGATATTTCTCGTCGGTCTTTAAATTTAGCACGATCGCTGTAGTTTTTAGATCGCGGCTAACGAGGTTGTTCGTATATAGCGGACTATCTGCAAACTCGCGGCGCACCAAGGTTTTGTTTATATCGGTATCGGCAAGGCTAGGTACATGCTTAACCAGCTCGCTAAGATCGTTAGTTCCGCTTTGAAGCAGCGGGATGTTTAATATAGAAATGACGCTTGAGACGAGCTCGTTTTTTTCTAGTTCGCGGCTTAAATTTTCTATCTTTTTAAGCGTGGAAGGCGCGAGCAGATCGTCTTTTGGCGTGTAGGCGATGACTAGGTAGTTTGGGCTAACGTAGCGTTTAGAAACGTCTCTAAAGACGGCTAAATCTTTATCGTTTTCAAGTAGCAGCGTCTCGGTAGACGCGTCCACCTCGAGCTTGCCGCTAAAATATCCAAAAACTAGCGTCGCGGCTAGTACGCCCGCGATAACGCTCTTTGGAAAGTCTACGATAAATTTAAAAATCCGCTTCATCAGCGCCTTATTGCGGAGCTTGGACGGAGTTTAGCTTGCTAAGCAAATTTTCAAAGCTCTCGTTTTCCATCAGGCTGTCAAACTGGCTGCGGTAGGTCTGGATGATGCTAACGCCTAAAATTTCGACGTCGTAGATGAGCCAGCCGCGCTCTTTGGCGTTGTAAAATTTATACGTAAAGCCGTAGTTTTTACCGTCCTCGCCGACCAAATCGGCATTTAGAAAGTAGCGATTTTCGTTTGGTTTGGTAGCGTCTTTAAAATTTATAGTTTGGTTTTTATAGCTTAAAAGTTTATCGACGTAACTTGATTTTAACCTCTCTTCAAAAGCTTTATTAAATTTAGCCTTTTGCTCGGCATTTAGGTTGTTGTAGCGCTTGTTTAGGGCGATTTTAGACATCTGCTCGTAGTCGAAATATGGATCAAAAACGGCGAAAATTTTACTTATTTTCTCGTCTTTGCTCAAATTTGCGTTTTTTAGCACCTCAACGGCGTCTTGCGTCGTTTTTTTCATCGTAGGTTTTATCTGCTCCTCACTGATCGCAAAGAGACTAACCGCGCTAAAAAGCGCAAGCAGGATGATTTTTAAAAATTTCATTTTATTCCTTTATTAAGTGGTTGCGGCGCTGTTCGTAGGCGTCGCGTAGAAACGGATACAGGTCGATTGCATCTTTTTTAAGATTGTCGTAAGCGTCTGGATGTAAAGACAAAAGGTTGCCCTGACGGAAAGTTTTTATCGCAAAGGAGTCTAGCGCCGGCTTTACGTAGCTGATGGGATCGAGATAATAATCGCCGACTAGGCCCGCGATATCGCGTAAATTTGACGGGCCGATAAACGGTAAAACCACGTGAAACCCGCTACCCACGCCCCAGTATCCAAGCGTCTGGCCAAAATCCTCGTCATGGCGCTGCAGATTGTAGTATTTCGCGCCGTCGGTTAGTCCACCAAAGCCAATGATCGTGTTTGCTAAAAATCTCAGCGTCTCTTCGCCGGCCTCGCTAAATTTAAACTGCAAGAGGTTGTTTACGAAGCGAACGGGATATAAAAGGTTGTCAAAAAAGTTTCCGGCAGCGGTTCTTGCAGCCTCGGGCACTACGTAGTTGTAGCCTTTTATCACGGGGTGGATGGCGTTTACGTACATAAAATCATTAAACCCCGTCATCATTCTATTATAACCGCTAAGCGGATCGAAAATCTCGCTAGGCTGGGTAAATTCGTCGTCAAATTCGCTCTTTTCTTGCGTTTGTTCGGCAAAAACGCAACTAAAAAAAAGCAAAAGAGAGAGTAAAAATTTTCTCATCAAATCTCCGAATTTTAAGTCTGCAAAGGCAGTAACCTGAGATTTTATCTCAATGTAGCTTTTAAATTTATAAATTTCAAAATGCCCGGTATTACGAAGTTTATTTAAGTTATTTTTCATATATATTTAAATATACTTCCTAGCAAATTATTTTTTTATATTGATAGAATTTGGGGGATTTTCATGAAAGCAGACGTTAGTTTAGAGCTATTTTTAGATAGCGGCGTATCGGTGCTGGCTAAACACATAGAGCTTTTAAAGGCCGTCGAACACACCAAAAGCATAACCAAAGCAGCCGAGTACGTCGGCATCTCGTACAAAAACGCATGGGACAGCCTAGACGCGCTAAATAACCGCTCGGACGAACCGCTAATCGCAAGAGCCGAAGGCAACAAGAAAAACAGCGGCTCGGAGCTCACTGCGTACGGCAAAAAGATGATCGCGCTATACGACGCGATGCTAGAGAGCCAAAAGATATTTTTAGAAAAAGTTTGTTCAAATATAAACGTCGATACGAACGAAATTTTAAATTTACAGCGCATGAGCATGAGTCTAAGCGCCAGAAACCAGCTAAGCTGCGAAATCACGGAGATAAAAACGGGCGCGGTAAATTCGCAAATCAGCGCCAAACTCTCAAATGGCGAAATTTTACGCGCCAACGTCACGGTCGAGTCTGAAAAAAATCTAAATTTAAAGGTCGGCAAAAAGGTCGTATTTATCTTTAAAGCCCCGAGCGTAATGCTCGCAAAAGAGGAAAATCTAAAGCTAAGCGCGGCAAATTTATTAAAAGGACGCGTTGTCGAGGCTAAAATCGGCTCCGTAAACGCCGAAATCGTGCTAGAAATAAGCAATCATCAGACGATAACCTCTATCATCACCAAAGAAAGCGCGATGCAAATGCGTATCGGCGTGGGCGACGAGCTGGTAGCTATAATCAAAGCAAGTCAAATCATAGTAGGAGTATAAAAAATGAAAAAAACATTTTTTTCGTTAGCCGTCGCGGCTCTCGCGGCTTTTCATCTAAACGCGGGCGAGATCAACGTATTTGCCGCGGCAAACGTCGCTTACGCGTTTGACGAGCTAAAGGCTGAGTTTGCCAAATCAAACCCGGACACCAAGGTAACCGTCACTCTAGGAGCTAGCGGCGCGCTATCTACCCATATCAAAAACGGTGCTCCGGCGGACGTTTTCATGGCTGCGAATATGAAATTCGTCCAGGATCTATACGACACCAAATTTGCCGTAACCCAGCCCGTAGTATACGCTCAGGGCGCGCTTGCTCTATTTACGATCAGAGATATCGATCTAGCTAAGGGCATAAACGCGGTAGAAGGCCTAAAAGCCATCGCGATCGCAAATCCTGAAACCGCTCCGTACGGCAAAGCTAGCGTCGAGGCTCTAAAAAAAGCGGGCATCTACGATAAAGTCGAGAAAAACGTCATCCTAGCAAAATCTATCGGCGAAGCTCTAAGCCAAGCTCTAAGCGCTGCCGATGTCGGATTTATCGCGGCTTCTGCGATGTACGATAAAAAAATAGCCGAGTACAAAGAGGGCAAAAACTTTATCCTCATCGATCCCGCGCTTTACACCCCGATCGATCAAGGTATGGTTATCCTAAAACACGGCGAAAACAATCCTGAAGCAAAAGCTTTCTACGACTTCATCAGAAGCGACCGCGCGAAGGAAATCTTTAGAAAATTCGGATACGTCGTCCCGTGATAAAGGCTAAAATTTCGGCAATAGAGCAAACGGGCGGCGTTAGCGTTTTTGAGTTTAGCGCCGAAAATTTAAGCCTAAAAATGCTATCCTTGGAAAATCTGCAAAATTTAAAAATCGGCGACGAAGTTTGGCTAGGCTTTAAAAGCTCGGACGTCTTCGTCGCTACCTCCCCGCTTTTAAACTGCTCGGTCTCAAACGAGATAAAAGCCGAGATTTCAGATATCCAAAAAGGCGAGATCACAAGCTCGCTGCATCTAAATGCGGGCAAATTTGAGTTTGAAAGCATCATCTCCACGGCATCGCTAAAGCGGCTAAATTTAGCGCTCGGCGATCAAATTTACGCCTACGTCAAGGCAACCTCGCTCTACATCGCATGATAGAACTAAACTGCATAAAAAGCCTAAACGGCGCAAACGGGAAATTTGATCTAGACGTAAATTTGAACGTAAAAAAGGGCGAATTCGTCGCTCTTTACGGCAAAAGCGGTAGCGGCAAAACTACGATACTGCGGCTAATCGCGGGCTTTGAAACGCCTGATAGCGGAACGATAAAAGCAGGCGGCCAGACGCTATTTGACGGTAAAAACTTCACACCGCCCCAAAGCCGAAATATCGGGTTTTTATTTCAAGACTACGCGCTTTTTCCAAATATGAACGTGATGAAAAATCTGCTTTTTGCAAATCACGACGTAAATTTAGCCCGCAAACTGCTGGGTCTCGTCGAGATGAGCTCGCTAGAAAACGCCGCCATCTCGCAGCTCTCGGGCGGTCAAAAGCAGCGCGCCGCCCTAGCCCGCGCCCTAATGCGAAAGCCAGAAATTTTACTCCTCGACGAGCCGCTCTCGGCCCTTGATAACGCCATGCGCGAAAAGCTGCAAGACTACCTTGCCAAGGTGCACGCCGAGTTTGATATGACGACGATTTTGGTCAGTCACGACGTCGCGGAGATCTACAAACTCGCCTCAAAAGTTTTCGTGCTTGACGGCGGTAAAATCGTGCAAGAAGGCAGCCCGGGCGAGATATTTTTGCGCCACAGCGGCTCGCAGAAATTTAGCCTGCCGGTTAAAATTTTAGAGATATCAAAGCACGACGCCATCTACGTAGCCGTCGTTTCCGTCGGTCAGCAGCTTTGCGAGGTGGCTCTAAGCGCGGCGGAAGCTGCAAATTTAAAAGCGGGCGACGAAGCGGCAATAAGTGCCAAGGCGTTTGGGCTAAATTTGCAAAAAAGCGGTAGCGAAAACGACAAATTTGACGAACGAAACGCTGAAATTTACGCGCAAAGCGAGCCGAGATGAATATCGATTTTACGCCCTTTTACCTCTCGCTAAAGCTTGCTTTTATCTCGACTGCGATCTTGTTTTTTCTCGTGTTGCCGGTTGCGTTTTGGCTTAGCCGTGCGAGTTTTAAATTTAAACCCGTGCTAGAAGCCGTGATCTCGCTGCCTCTCGTGCTGCCGCCTTCGGTGCTGGGATTTTATATGCTGGTTTTTCTCTCGCCTTATAATTTTTTAGGCAAATTTTTTGAGGAAACCTTTGATATCCGCTTGGTTTTTAACTTTTCAGGCCTCATCATCGCTAGCTGCATTTACTCGCTGCCTTTTATGTTTCAGCCGCTTCAGGCGGGCTTTGCGAGTCTGCCAAAGAGCCTTTTTGAGGCGAGCTATTCGCTAGGCAAAGGCAAATGGGAGACGCTTTTTAGGGTCGCTCTGCCAAACATCAAACCCTCGCTTTTAACCGCTCTCATAGTGAGTTTTGCGCATACCTTGGGCGAGTTTGGCGTCGTGCTGATGATAGGCGGTAGCGTCGGAGACAAAACCAAAGTCGCCAGCATCGCCATCTACGAGGCCGTCGAGCTCATGGACTATACTAAGGCGCACGTTTATTCGGCGATTATGCTGTTTATAAGCTTTGCGGTGCTATTTTTAGTCTATTTTTTCAACAATTCACACGCAAAGAGGACGCAATGAAAGATATAAACGCAAATCCGGTCAAATTTAACGAGCTAACAGGTGGCAAAAACTGCATCGTTTTTACCTATCCCAAAATGGGCGAGAGCGGGAAGTTTTTGCCTGAAAATTTAAAGGATTTAAAGGGGCTAACCGGCTGCACGCTTCAGTGCAAAGCCTATCAAGAAAACCTCGCAAAGCTAGAATCTGCTGGCTTTACGCTAATTGCCGTCGGCTCTCAAAGCGTAGAAAAGATGAACGAGTTTAAACAAAGCGTAGGCGCAAATTTTATATTTTTGAGCGATGAGAACTTCGAGCTAGAATCCCCGCTAAATTTGCAAACCTTTACGACAAACGACGGCAAGAAATTTTACCACCGCCAAACGCTGATTATGAAAAACGGCGAAGTCGTAAAAAGATTTAACGACGTGGCAGAGCCAGCAAATGACGCGGCAAACGTGCTGGCTGCGATAGAGAGGCTTTAAATTTTGGCCAATTTCGCAAGAGGGAGAGAGATTTAGGGCTCAAATTTGGACGCGAATTTGAGCCGTTTTGAACTCAAATTTAGGCTCCAAATTTGACGCCGAATTTAAAACACGCACAAGTAAAAGCGCAAGTCAAATTTTAAATTCCCGTCAAACGTAAATTTAACCTAACCCAAAATAATTTTTTTATATAATTACGCAAAAATTTAGGCGGGATATGAATCTTTTTTCCATAGAATTTGGCTTGTGCTTTTTTATTTTTTGGCCGATTTATTATTTTTTAAACACGCGCCCGCACCTACAAAAAGCCGTTTTACTCGCCTTTTCATACCTTTTTTTAGGCTCGTTCGGACTTAAATTTCTAATCATAAATTTTATCTTTAGCACGGCGATTTTTCTTTTCGCAAGGGCGAGCGAGAACAAGGACTCCGCGATTTCGTTTGCTGCGGGCATTATTTTCGTGCTTTGTGCGCTTGCGTTTTTTAAATACGGCGGCTATTTTACGATCAAATTTGGCGTCATGAGGCTTGAAACCATCGCACTTCCGCTTGGCATTTCGTTTTATTCGTTTATGAGTATTTTGCTACTAAAAGCCGTGCGAGAAGGAGAGCTAGAGGCGCCTAGCTACCTTGATACGCTGATTTTTCTTAGCTTTTTTGCCGCGATTATTTCGGGTCCGATTTTACGGCCAAAGCCATTTTTCGAGGCGTTAAACTCTCCCAAAGTTTTTCGCGCTAGCCCCGTGATATTTGCACTTTTATGCTCCGCACTTTTTAAAAAGCTCATCGTCGCAAACCATCTTTTCGAGATAGTTAATCCCGTTTTTGCCGCGCCCACCCTACCCACCTCGCAGCTTTTAGGCGCACTTTTTGGCTACAGCGTGCTGCTTTACGCCGATTTTAGCGGCTACGTGGACTTCGTGACGGCGCTAGGACTCATGTGCGGCTTTGTTTTGCCGCAAAACTTCAACCGCCCTTTTACGGCGCGAAATTTAAAAATTTTCTGGCAAAATTGGCACATCAGTCTAATGAATTTTTTTAAAGAGTGCGTCTATTTTCCGCTCGGAGGCAGTCGCGGCACGGCGGCACAGACGCAGCTAAACGTGATGCTAGTCTTTGCGATCTCGGGCGTCTGGCATGGAGCGGGGCTTAGCTTTTTACTCTGGGGGCTCATCCATGGCCTTGGAGTCGTGTTTTTAAACTTAACTAGCGAGCGCAAATGGCTAAACTCGGCGATGCTGGGGCGATATTTTACGTTTATTTTCGTGAGTATGGTTTGGGTCTTTTTCACGATGGATTTTGAGGGGGCGGTGCGCTACATCGGAGCTATTTTTAGAAACTCGGACGGCGAGCTTCTTGCGATTTGTGCGCTGTTTGCGTGCGTTTTTGTCTTTGTATTTCTATACTCCGCGCTTGACGTTTATCCGGTTTTGGTTAAGTTTTTCGCAAATATAAACGCCCTTTTTTCAGCCGTTTTTTTGGCGATTTTTGGGATAATTATTTACTTTTTGATGCCGTCCGGTATGCCTAACTTTATATATCAAGGATTTTAATGAGAGCGTTTTTTGGGGTATTTCTCGCGTTTTTTACGCTGATTGCGCTATTTTTGCGACCGCTGTCAAACTACTACGAAGCCAAATATCAAAAGGATTTTTTCATCACGGACGAGCGCGCGATGGCGCTGAGCGATAAATTTATAAGCGCGGCCGAGGACGGCTTGCAGAGCGCAAAATCGGCCATCGATAAACTTACGGGTATTTTTTCGGGCGATAAAAAACAGGTCGCAACTAGCCCTAAAATGGAGCAAAATTTAACCGCCTTACAAACCGAACCCGCAAATTTAAACGCTCAAAACACGCAAAATTTAACGCCTACTATCGGCGCGGTAAAAGAGGCAAATTTGACTGCGCAAACCGCTCAAATTTCTCCCGCTAAAACCGCTTTAAATTTAGATAAAAACGTCTCACTAGCCTCAAATTTAACGCCGAGCACTCCAAATAAAACAAACAAATCCGCGACTTTTGATATAGAGCTAAATGAAAATTTAGGCGTCATTTTGATAGGCGACTCCATAATGCAAGGCTTTGGCTGGGGCTTTGAAAACGCGCTAAAAACGAGCAAAATCTCAATCAAAAATATGGCAAAAGCAAGCACGGGGCTAACAAATAAGAAATTTTACGACTGGAGCGAGGAGCTAAAAGCGGCGCTAGCAAGCTTAGAAAATCGCCCGCAAAATCTGCTAATATTCGCGCTTTTTGGCGCAAACGACGCTTATAGCTACACCTTTGACGAGCAGGCGCTGGACTTTGGCACCGACGCATGGCGCGAGGCGTATGAGGGCAGGATCGCCGAGATCTACGAGATCGCAGGGCAGCACGGCGCGCAGGTCGTGTGGCTGGGGGTGCCGTGCATGAAGAGCGAGAAATTCGACAAAAAAATGAAGGCGCTAAACCTGATCTACAAAGACTCGGCGCAAAAATACGGCGCGCGCTACATCGATATCAGCGACGCGATCTGCGATAACGGCAAGTATCTAAAAGAGGGTGCCGACAAAAAGCCGCTGCGCAAGGACGACGGCATGCACATCAGCATGAACGGCGCTAAAAAGATCGCCGTCTACGTCGTGGATAAGCTGCTAAACGGGCAGAGCGATAATTTTTAGTCAAATTTGAGTTTGGCTAAATTTACAGTATCGGCAAATTGGAGTTTATAAAATCGGCAAATTTGAAGTTGTTCTAAATTTTGCCTCTTAAATTTGAGCAGATCTGCCAAGCCGCTCGCAAAATAAATACTGGTGCGCTTTAATTATCTAATACCAATTTCCATCATGCAGCGCGGTCGAATACTCTCTCGCAAAAGATAAAATATCGCACGGAACAATCGCGTAGGTGTCTTTTTAACACAGATGATTATCCCACCCCTAGCGCCGCCCGCGTTTTACTACAGGCCGGCCCAGATAGCACGGATGGCTTGCCAGACGGCAATTTAGTCGTCAAAATCGCTAAAAAAGCGGACAAACTGTGCTTGGTACTTTCAAGTCGCCGTAGGCGTACGCTTTCTCTACCGACGTAAATTTTATCGGTTCGTTTTCATTTTTGTCGTCTCGGCAAATTTAAATTTGCGTCAAATTTTTAGCAGCAAAAACTCAAATTTAAAACTCGGTCGGCACCAAAATCGCGTAAAGCTCGCGCCGACCGCATTAAATTTGTATAGCTACTAAATTTAATAAACCCACTTCACGACGTCGCTTAGTTCGCGGCGGTATCTTTTTGGCTGCGGTTTTACGCGGTAGCCAAACGGCACCATGAGGCACACGCGCTGCTTGCTCGTATCAAGGCCCAAGATGCCGTTTAGCGCCGCCTCGTCAAAGCCTTCGACCGGGCAGCTATCGATGCCTAGGCTAGCTGCGGCCGTCATCATATTTGCAGCAGCTATGTAGCACTGCTTGCTCGACCAGTGATAGATTAGCTCGTCATCGCCGCCGAAGCGTCCGGCTAGGAAATCTCCGTAAAATTTCTTCCTGTCGCCGATTATATCAGGAGCCTTGTCTTCGCGGCGTTCGATCATTTTTTCCACGTATTTACCTACGCTTTTGACCTCTGCTACCTTAGCCAGGATAACTAACAAATGCGAGCAAGTCGTGATCTGAGGCTGATCCTACGAGACAGCGCGGATCTTTTGCCTTAGCTGCGGATTTTGCACGATGAGGAAATCCCACTGCTCTAGCCCCGTAGAACTAGGGCTCAGTCTGCCTGCTTCCAAGATAAAATCAAACTCGCCCGCGCTGATTTTTTTATTTTCGTCAAAAATCTTGCACGCGTGGCGAAATTTCATCGCTTCTAAAAAATTCATTTTCGCTCCTTTTATAAGTCTATATCAAGAATTTCATTTACTCTATCGCGGAACCAATCATATCTATCCTGAATTGATTTTTCATTCCATTGCCCCTGATATTTATTGCATTCAAAATCAGTCACGATTAATCTCGTCATTTCAAATGCAACTACACCAGTGTTTTTATTATATTTTTTTGTATTTCCGCGATAAATATCTATTTTTGAGCCAAGTCCACAATTACCAGCCGAACTATTCTTTGAACCGCTTAATAAAGTTAAATTTCCACCGGTGTTTAACCATCTATCCGCCACTTCTTTGCTTATATATTTCCAATCATTTGAGTTGTTATATTTTTGCGGCAATATATGCTCTATTTGAACCTCGTCAAGTCTTATAAATACCTCTTTGCTATCATCCGTTAAGCTATATTCTATGGTGACCAATAATGGCTTAGCCCAAGAGTTACCATATAAATCACCAGATAACTCGTTTCTTACGTATTCAATAACTTTGTCATTACTTAATTTACTATTTAGCTCACTATTAATATAGTCAATATCCTTACCATCTTTTATCCATTCTATCATCCTGAATGAAATATATTTTATCTTATTCAAAGTATATCCGGCTATCCAGTAAAGATAGTAAAAACGCCTTATTAAGATCAAAAGCCTATCTATACTGGTAAAATTTTCTTTAATAGCCGTTAATACAATAGACTTCCAGTAAAAACTCCATCTCAAATACCACAAGGAATTTATGACTTTATTATCATCATTATAAATTCTTTCTTTATAAATTTCACAAAATTCTATAAAGTCTTTAATTATTTGATTTGAATCTCCATTTTTATAAGTTTTAAAAATTGTGTTCAGCTCATCAACAAGACTTTTTTAGGATTTTGTGCCAATAGATAATATTCATATAGTACAAATGCATCACTCATTGTCAAATCGGTATCTTTTATATTATTTTCGACATTGCGCCAATTTGCAATAAATTCATCTATTTCACTCTTTAAACATCCTTTGCCTATTTCTTCCCTAAATTTATCGTTTATATTTTGCAGTAAAGAGCTTTTTATTAAATCTGCAGCGCTTAGATCAAGGCCTCTATCATTTAATATTTGAAAAATTTTTATTGCTGAGCTTGTGTCTTTACAATCAATTCTAATTATAAAGACTTTGTTAAATAAGTAGTTAATAAAATCTCCGGTCTTTTCTTCTCCTAATTCTTTAAGTTTTTCTTTAAAAATAAAAGCTGTATTAATAAATTTTGCCTTTGGATTTTCATCATTTCTTAAATCTTTATTTTTTGGTTTAATTATATTGTCTAGATTCATATTAATAATTGTACTTTTAAAATCACTCATATATTGCGGATCAGTTAACATCTTTAATCTCTCGGTTTTACCTCTAAAGCAAATAAAATTATCCAATCTATCCTTATCTATGCTTGTAATATCGTCTGAATTTAAATTAATATCCTTATACATACTTCTTGTAACACAAAACAATATCATAAGCGTAGTCATTCTTTGCTGACCATCTATAATTTCAATGTCGTTACCGTTTTTAGAGGTAATGATAGAACCCAAAAAATAATCAGCTGTTTCATTTTCATATGCTTCAAGAATATCGGCCCAAAGTTGTTCAACTTGCTCATCAGTCCACTTATATGGACGTTGATAATTAGGTATCTTATAGAAACTGCCCTCATTGCCGAATAACTGTGCCAAATTTAATGTACTTGGTTCAAATGTTTCTATATTCAAGTTTTATCCTTTTTCCTTTAAATTTATTGTTTTTTTTAGCTACGCCGACGACCGCTGAGCTCTCATAACCCGCCTCTTTTAGACGAGAAAGAGCCAAATTTACCTCGCTTT
>NZ_CALHXD010000275.1 GCF_938040115.1 uncultured Campylobacter sp.
ACCCATCCAATCCGCTAGCAAAAGCCAAACCTACGTTTATAAGGATATAAAGCGCGAGTTTTTCGAGAAATTTATCAAAGCCGAACAAGAAAAAGGAACGGATATAATGGAGCTTTTAAGAAAAATCGGTAAAATGAGGCTTGATCTAAAAGCCTAAGGAAATACCGTGAAAATACGAATCTACTACGAAGATACCGACGCAGGCGGCATAGTCTATCACGCAAACTATATAAAGTATTGCGAAAGGGCGCGCAGCCAGATGTTTTTTGACTCGGAGGTTAAGCCTTTTAGCAAGGACGGGCATTTTGTCGTGAGCGAGATTCGGGCGAAATTTAAAAAGCCTGCCGTTCTTGGCGATCTGCTCGAGGTAAAAACGAGCGTGACGAACCTAAAAAAAGCCTCCGCGCTCATAAATCATAAAATTTATAAAATCGCAAATTTAAGCGGTGAATGCGAACCCGAGCTCGTCTTTGAAGCGGATGTTGAGGTCGCGTTTGTTAGCAATCTGAAGCCTGCTAAGATGAGCGAGGAGATAGTGGATTTTCTCTCCTCTTATTGCTCGTAAAAGCCGTATTCGCCGGCTTTTAAAACCTTCGTATCATAGATGATCTGCGAGTCCTCGACGCTCTCGTTAAAAAGCCTCTGCGCGCCGCGGTTTAGGTAGGTCGCGTAGATGTAGTCAAGCCCGGCGCTAGCGGAGTAGCCTACCCAGTTAAAGTTCAAATTTTGCCCTAAAATTTCGTTGTTTGAGTCTAGCGCGCCGTCGGTTTTGGAGATCGAGTTGGCAATGTAGAGCTTTTCTCTATCTTGCGGTTGCATGAGTTTAAAGATGCTGGGCGCATAGTTGATCTGAGTGCTTAAAAGGGCGTTAAATTTGACGTCGTAAAGGCGCATCTGAGAGCTCACCATCGAGGCTTTCACGAGCGGAACGTTTAGAAAAACGGTCGCGCCGCTTAGTCTCGAGTTGCCAGAGAGCATCGACTTTAGGTCGGTGACGCCGTTTGCGATCTCATTTTCGTAGGCTAGTCCGCCGCTAAGCTCGTCCGCATAGCGATTTAGCGCCGCTCCTAGTGCGCTGCCGTCAGAAAACGCCGCGACTTGGCCGTTTGAGAAATTTAGCAGTTTTTCGACTTGCCCTTTATAGTCTATACCGCCAAATATCAAATTATCCTGCGGCGAATCGACGCTAGAGATGTGCAGAGTGGGCACAAAAGCCGTCATAGACGGATCTAAAACCTCGTTTAGATATTTTGCGCCCACAGGCGTAAACGGCGCGATGATATAGGAGATATTTTCGCCTCTAGCGCGTGCTAGTGCGCCGTCGATAGCGCTTGGGGCTTCGTTGCCGATGTTGTAAAATTTAACGTCGATAGGGGCGTTTTGTCTCACTACATAGGCTATAACCGCGTTTGAGACGACGCCGGCGTAGCTTTTTATGCTATCTTGCGGGATGATGACGGCGATCTTAAACTCGGCGCTGGAGTTTGGCGTCAGACTTTCGGTGCCGGCGTTTACGTACGAGCCGTTTAGAGCGTTAAAGGCTTGTAAAATTTCTTGATTAGAACTGCCTTCGTAGCGAGCCAAAAAGCTATGCAAAAGACCCTCTCTAACGAGTTCTAATAAACATGTGTCGTTACATTTGACGGGTTCCAAATTTATATAAATTTCGCTAGCCGGCGGAATGTCCGATGGTTTGTCGCTCCTGGCAAATAGCGCCGAGCAGATCAATAAAACGGTTAAAATTTTTCTCATAGGTACTCTTTTATCTTTTTTAAATCGCTGAAAAACAGCTCTTTTTTGCTTGGATTTTTCGCTACGACGCTTGGCGAATAAGTCGCCAGCAGGGCTGAGTGTTTAAATTTCATTATGTTTCCCCTTATGGTTTCAAAGCTTTGCGCGCTTTGTTTTATCATTTTGTAAAAAACCTCTTCGCCAAGCGCTACGATAAGCTTTGGCGCGACTAGACTGGTTTCCGCGCTAAAATACGGCTCGCAAAGCCCGTATGCGCTTGCCGGAGCTTTGGCGGCGGGCTTACATTTTAGCAGGCTAGTGACGTAAATTTCGTCCTTTTTAAGTCCTACTAGCTCGTTTAAATTTTGCAAAAATTTATCGTCGCCAGCCAAAAACTCTCCGCTCGCATCCTCGGCGGCGCTTGGCGCGTCAAATACGAAAACCACCTTAGCGCTTTTATCTCCAAGGCCCGTTAGTGCGTGGTTTGCGCTCTTGCAAA
>NZ_CALHXD010000276.1 GCF_938040115.1 uncultured Campylobacter sp.
AGACGGCGACGCTCTCGTTTTCAATCTCCGGCTTTATCTCTAGCTGCGCGTCCTCTTTTTTATGCTGGCTAAATGCTTCCTCATAAGCGTTTGAGGCGCGAAGTATTGCTTTGCCAGCTTCTGCGATCGCCTCCACTATGAGATCTTCGCTAAATTCGTTCATATCCTGCATCGCTATCACGCCGCCGCCTAAATTCGGATCCATCATAGGATCTAGCGCGATAGGCATTATTTCGTCTTTTTCAGTCGCGATACTTCTCATCTCGATCATCAAAAGCTCGTCTTTAACGCCCGCCACGTAAAGATCGAGCGCCGATGTTTTTAGCTCGGAGTTGCTAGGGTTGATTACGAATTTGTTATCTATATATCCCACGCGTACGCCGCAAACAGGCGCATTTACGGGGATGTCGCTAAGATAAAGCGCGACTGAGGCTGCATTTAGAGCGACAACTTGCAGATCAACCTCGGGGTCGCAGGATAGCACCATTACGACGATTTGCGTCGGATACGCGTAGCCCTTTGGAAAGAGCGGACGAAGCGAACGGTCGATGATACGCGAAGTTAGCGTCTCAAAATCCCCCGGTTTAGTCTCTCTTTTTACGTAGCCGCCGGGAATCCTACCCGCTGCGTACGTTTTTTCGATGTATTGCACCGTTAGCGGTAAAAAATCCTCACTAACTTGCGTGTCCTCGCGAGCGACGGTGGCTAAAACGACGGTATTTTTTACGCGTAAGAGCACCGCGCCGCTAGCTTGTTTGGCGACCTTGTTTATATCGTAAATTTCAACTTGATTATTGACTTCTATTGAATACTGCATGTCCTGATATCTCCTTGTTTTTGTAATGGTATATAAAATGGACTCTCCTCTAATATGGAAAGCACGGTTTCTGGTTTTGGTTCGATTTTGTTTTCGTAGTAAAAATCCACTTCGATAAAATTTGCGATCTTATGCACGGCGTAAATTTCATCCACCAGCGGCGCGATAGCTGCGGCGACGTCGGTAGCGATGAGCGGCGTGGCGTAGGTGACTGATTTTACTCGCTCGCGCATGAGTGTTTTTAGGCAGGTTAGCGCTGTAAGACCCGTCTCGCAGCCCTCATCGACGAGCAGGATATTTCTATCCTTTAGATCGCCGATTAAATTTCCTTTTCTAAATTTATATACGTTTTTTAGGATTTTTTCGTCATATTTGCGATCCGCCTCGCCATAAACGAAATCGTAACTAATACCAAAGCTCTTAACCAGCTCATCGTTTAGCACCACGTCATCCTTTTCGCTAACCATCGCGATCTCACACTCCGGGTTATTCGGCGCAAAAATGTGCTCGCAGAATAAAATCTCGTAGCTCAAATTTAGCCCGCGAGCTATGCTGTCGACCATGATAACCGATTCTATGGATGCGCATATCATCAGATATTCGCCTGCAACCAGCTCCTTCTTGGGCAAAATTTCGAGCAACTTTTCGGCTGCTTCGAGCTGGTTTTCAAACATAAGATCCCGGTAATCGCTCATCAGCTACCTTGCGTCGTCTGTCCTACCGAAAAGTCGTAATGCACGCCGCCCATCGGATAGAAATTTATAAAGAAGTAAACACCTCTTGATTTTTTGGCGGCTGTTCCGCTGGTAGTCGTAGTCGGTTCAAGCTCCTCTTCGTAGACAAACGTGTAGTTCCAGCATTTTCTGCGGTGAGAGACGCCTAGCTGCCACTGCTTATTATAGTCGCGCTCAAGGTCATACTGAGTACCGCTAAATAGCCTATAGTTATGCGGAAGCTCGACGTAGCCGTTTAGGTGCAGATAGTTTTGCTTTTCCTGTGCATTTTTTCTTTGCATTGTGTGCCAGAGGCTAGCGCCGAATTTATCATGCGTATAGCTCGCACCGCTTTGAACTTTTTCAAAGTATTTATTGTTATAAGAGTACTCAAGCCTGTTGTAAAAAGACAAATTCGGTAGCGGATACCAGCCGATGATGTTTTTCAAATTTGAGCGTTTGTTCTCTTTGGTGTAATAACCCTGCGAAATCGTATGGCGCAAAAATTTTCTTCCGTCTTCGTTGAAGAAATACTGCGTCGCTCTGGCCGAAACCTCGTCTCTAGTATGCTGAGGATTGATAAAGCTCTGATATTTTCGTCCGAGCATGTCATAGACGTATACGTTGCCATCGTCTTCGGCTGTCTCATATCTATCTGGTAGGTCACCTTCATTATAAGCTTTAACTACGTAATCCACGCCCAAATTTAAACTATGATAGAAGCTCTCGTAAGCCTTAGCTAAGTCGGTCTGGAGCGAAAATTTATGATAATTTTCTATGTAGTTTGCGCTCCTATCCTCGTCTCCGGTCGGACGGTACATTTTCTTTGCATAGTCCACGTGGGTAGCGTATAAATAGTGATAATACGAGAATTTCAGATAATCGTCCGCTAAAGGCAAATGAAATGAAACCGGCAGGTTAAATTCGTACTGCGTCGCCTTTACGCCGATTTTTCTCGTGTAGTTGTGCGAGTGGAGATCGACAGAGTAAAGCACGTTCGGCAAAATAAAGCTATCGGTAAATTTATGATATTGAAAGCTCGGATACTCTTGAAGCGTGTCTTTATTTTCGTTCGGACTACCGATCTTTGACGTATCCGTGTAATACCTCGCATATGCGCCGAAGTAATGCTTGTCACTGCTTAAGAAATAGTTTAGTTTTGAGGTCACGAGAGGGTTATCGTCGCTACCCGAGCCGCGTTTTTTCAAATTTATATAGTCGATATCGTTTAGAGCCGCCGCATCGAGCCACAAGCCCTCTTGCAAATCCTCGTTTATCAGATGCTTAACGAGCCTGTCGCGCTCATATTTTACGTCAGCGCCCTTGTGTGTTTTATTTTTTAACGGGAGTCTTAGCGAGTTTTTCTCGATCTGTCTTTGTCGGTAGCCCTCGGTATCTCTAAATGCGCCAAGTGTCACCGAACCCTTAGAATAAGGCGAATCGGCAAATCTAAACGTACCGTATATGCCTGTACCGCGTCTAGTGCGAATTTGCGGATCAAACTGCAAGTCCCAGCTGTCGTATTCGGCGATATAGATCGGTTGTTTGTAGTAAAATCCGTCGTTTTTGCCGTAACCAAACTCAGGCGGTAAAAGGCCTGTGCGTCTGCGAGTGTCTGTAGAAAAGCCAAAATACGGCAGATAAAACACAGGGACGTTTCCTACGTAAAACACGGGATTAAAAAGGTGTAAAAATTTACTCTCGCGGTTTAGCTTGCCGCTGCTAAATTTGATCTTCCAGTCGGGGTCTTGGACGTTGCAGCTCGATACGACCGCGCCGTTTACCTCGTAAAATTTAGACGTGCTGTTACTCTCGTCACTTTGCATCCACACTTCCATGTCGCGGTTCATCATAAATAGCGTTTCGTAGTTACTATCTTTACTATTTAGGTCGATCTTTGCGTATGAGCAGCGCGATATTTCGTCCTTGTTTCTTATCAAATTTACGTTACCAAAAAGCTCCAAGATCTCTTTTTGCTGATCGTAAACAGCTCTGTCCGCGCTCATCAAATAATCTTGCGAATACACAAGCACGTTTTTATCTGCAGTAACTATACCCTTATCGCGTTTTACGTCATCAGCCAAAAGCTCGAAATTTTGAGCCGCAAAGCAACTAAAAGCCCCAAACATTAGTAACAAAAAAATTCTAGTAAACATTTATAACTACCGTTTTCGCGGCTTTATCTTGCCACGTTTGAAATAATGGATTTGAAAACGCCCATGCAAAACCTAGGAAAAATGCGTTTTCACCGATGATGCGAACCAAAGATCGAGTGAGAGAATTTAGCAAGCCTGGCTTATCGAGCAGATCGATATCCACGCACACGATCTTCATCGCGACCTTGCCGATACTAGCGCCGCAGTACCACGTAAAAAACGTCTGATAAATAACCTCGAGCAAAACGATCTGCGGTATCATTTCCATGGCTAGCGCACTGATCTGCTCGTAGTCCAGCCCATCAAATTTTTCATAGTAGACGGCATAAAACAAAACCGAGATTAAAAACTTATCTATCCCCCACGCGACGGCTCTTTTACCGACGCTAGCGAGCGTGATGTTTTCGTTTTCGAGCTTATCTATGACGCTCCTGCTCATTCACGTCCTTTTAACATCTGCCAGGCGATGTCTCTTCGGTAATGCGCACCATCAAATTCTACGTTTTCGCAAAGCTCATAGGCCTTTTGCTGCGCTTGTTTTATGCTTTTACCAAGCCCCACGCACACGAGTACTCGTCCGCCGTTAGCATAGATCTCGCCACCCTGCTCGCTCACTCCTGCGTATGCTATGTGTGAGTTTTCCGGGACGTTTTTTACGCTGATTTTAGCCCTAGGCGAGCTTGAAAAAGGATAATTTTTACTAGCCATCACGACTCCGACAGCAAATTCGTCCTTTAGTTTTACCGGTTTTAGATCGCCTTTTGCCGCGTTTAGTAAAATTTCGCCCAGATCGCCATCAATCAGCGGCATTAGCACTTCACACTCAGGATCGCCGAAACGCACGTTAAACTCAAGTACGTACGGCACGCCCTTAACCACCATAAGCCCTACAAAAAGCACGCCGCAGAAAGGATTTCCCTCGGCTTTCATGCCTTTTAGAGTCGGTTTTACGACCTCTTCTTCAACCTGTTTTATTAGCTCTTGGCTTGCTAGCGGACTAGGAGCGTACGCACCCATGCCGCCCGTATTTGGTCCCTCGTCGTTATCCTTTAAGCGTTTATGATCCTGCGCTACGGGCATGCTGACGAAATTTTCGCCGTCGCAAATAGCAAAAAAGCTAAGCTCGAATCCGTCTAAAAACTCCTCCACGACCACGCGTTTACCGGCCTCGCCAAAGCTCTCGCCGCTTAACATATCGCGAGCTGCGGCCTTTGCTTCATCGCGGCTTTGCGCAATTATCACGCCTTTGCCAGCGCACAGTCCGTCGGCCTTAACGACGACGGGAGCGGTAAGAGAGTCTATAAATTTAGCCGCAGCATCGTAATCATCGGTATTTAGATAAGCAGCTGTTCGCATAGCGTTTCTAGCTAAAAAATCCTTCATAAACGCCTTGCTGCCCTCGAGTCTAGCCGCAGCCCTGCTCGGTCCAAAAATGTTTAAATTTCGCGTCTTAAAGATATCCACGACGCCGTCGCTTAACGGCGCTTCGGGGCCGACGATCGTTAGCTCTATTTGTTCTGATTGGGCAAATTCTGCGAGCTGGTTATAGTCTTTGATTTTTAGATTTGTGCCAAGCTTTGAGGTGGCTCCGTTGCCTGGAGCAAAGAAAAGCTCGTTTTTGTGGGATTCTTGAAGTTTTAGAGCTATTGAGTACTCGCGCCCGCCGCTTCCGATTATCAAAATTTTCATAATTTCTCCAAAAATAAAAAACCCAAGTGAGCGGTGCGCATATAAGTGGCCCGAAAATTCAAAGCCAACCTTGCAAATAGGCGGTTCCTTTAGGTCGCAACTTCTCGCGCTCGCACGCTCAAACGAAGCCACGTCACACAGTTCCGCACATCTTCGCCGATACTAATGTGTTGGACCCTGTAAAAATACGCTGCCAAATCACTCAGGCAAGGTTATTATATAAAATTTTAGCTTAAAGTAGCGTTTTTGCGAGGCTTACGCAGGCATTTATATTTTGCTGAGTACTCACTGCGGGTGAGGTAAAAATTTCTAGCTCTTTTGCCGTCGTAAGCCCTATAGCAACGGCTTTATAGCTCTCATCCCAGCCAAAATTTCGCGTAAAATTTCGCACTGCTGAGGGAGCGGTAAAAATAATCGCCGAATTTTTAGGCGGCTTTTGCTCCTCGCAAAGCGGCTTAAAAACGTTTTCGTAAGCGATTATTTGCGTCAAATTTACGCCGCTTTTTCGTAAAATTTCACCAACGCTCGAAGCCGTCTCGCGCGCTCTTAAAAATAGCGTTTTTTTGCCTTTTAGAAACGGTGCGATCTCGGCGGCAAAGTCGTTTCCGTGAGCGTTTTTTGCGGTATAAATTTGAGCAAAGCCAAATTCGCTAGCCGCACGGCTAGTGCCGTCGCCGATGGAGTAAATTTGCAAACTAGCGGGCAAAATTTGATTAAATTTTAGCGCGTTTACGGAGTTTTTAGAGGTCAAAACCAGCGCGTCAAATTCGGCTAAATTTACGCTAAATTTATTAAATTTTATCTCGTTTAAAACCAGCGTCTTTACGCCTTCAAATTCCAAATTTGACCCGACCAGATAGATCATTTTCGCCCTTAAATTTATGATTTTGCGTCCAAATTTTACCGCAAATCCTCAAATTTTAAAAGCCGTAGCCAAAAAGCAAACTCTACTTCGCCGCGTCGCGCCTACTTAGATACTCTTTTGCTTTTTGTTTTAGCGCTTTATACAGCTTGCCGGCGTCCTCTGCGCCGTATTTTTTCACCAGTCCGTTGTGAAAATCGCCCAAATTTTTACTCTCAAACGCGATTTTTCTAATCTCTTGCTTTTTAGTCTCGTCTATCTTGAGCGATGGTTGCGATTTTACCGTATTTTCAGCTTTATTTTTTGCTTCGTTTTGCGGTGCGTTAGCTTGCTTTGATTTTTGCGGCGGACGCTTGTTTGATAAATTTTGCCCTTTTTCATCCGCTTTAAGATCCTCGCTAGAAGCTTTGACGCTCAAATTTTGCTCCGCGTCTTTCGGCTGCTCGGTAGGACCCGGATCATCGCTCAAATTTGCTTCTACGGCCTTTGCCTCTTGCAAATTTTCACTATTTGCCGCTACGCCGTTTTCGCCCTCTAAAGGCTGCGGTTTTTCTGGCTCCGAATTTTGCACTATTTGCGAGCGATTTTCTAAATTTTGCTCTTTTGTCTGGGCGACTTGAGCGTGTAAAACCTCGCCGATTAAATTTGGCTCCGTTTTTAATTTTTCTCTCTCGTCAAGTTTTTGCTCATCGCCTTGTGTTGATGACCTCGATTTTGCGGAATTTGGCGCTGCGATACGCTTTACTTCGCCTTTTTGCGAGTTTTCTATTTGAGGTTTTTTGTAAATTTTCCTCGCATCCTCTTTTAACGCGTTATACACGCCGGCACCGTTTTTACTGCCGAATTTTGAAATAAATTTCATATGAAGCTCGCTGAGGCTACCTGAGTTTCGTATCAAGATCGCGATTTCGTCTTGATTTTCTTCGATGAGCTGCGCCGTATGCGAGCGGTTG
>NZ_CALHXD010000277.1 GCF_938040115.1 uncultured Campylobacter sp.
TTTGCCGCGCGAGGTATGGCAAAAAGCGGCCCGATCGTGAGATATAAAAGCGCGGTAAAAAGTACCGCAAACACGGGGTCTATGCGGCGCACTAGGCTCTGAAGCCCTTTTGCTCTAGCGATCGCTGCGACGCCAAGCACCGGCAAAAGCACTGCCGTGGCGCAAAAAAACATGATCGCGACGTAAAAATTCTGCCCAGCTTCTCGCCCCAAATTCGGCGGAAAGATGAAGTTCCCCGCGCCGAAAAACATCGCAAAAAGCGTGAGCGAGATGACTAAAAACTGATTTCTGCTAAGATTTTGTTTCATTTTCGCTCCGTTTCGGATTTAAATTTGACAAATTGTATTTGGATGAAGTTGAATTTTCGTTGATTTTAGTTAAATTCGCCGATTTTTCGCGCTTGCGTGTTTCGATTTGAAATTTAACAACGCAGTCGGAGTAAAATTTAAACATTTTAAAGTATAATCGCGCAAAGGAAAAAAATGGCGAAAACTAAAACCGTATTTGAGTGTCAAGCCTGCGGCAATCAGCAGAGCAAATGGGTCGGCAAATGCCCTCAGTGCGGGGCTTGGGATAGCTTTTTAGAGCTTAACGCGCAGCAGATCGAAACGCTAAAAGAGATATCAAAAAGCACCGCAAAACCCAGCCTCGCAAAGCAAATCAGCGAGGTTGAAATAGAAAAAGTCACGCGCATCAGCACGCAAAATAGCGAACTAGACTTAGTCCTTGGCGGCGGCGTCGTGGAGGGCTCGCTGGTGCTGATCGGCGGAAGCCCCGGCATCGGCAAGAGCACCTTGCTGCTAAAAATCGCGTCAAATTTCGCCGCCCAAGGCAAAAAGACGCTGTATGTAAGCGGCGAAGAGAGCGCGAGCCAGATCAAAATGCGCGCCCAGCGCCTTGACGCGGTCAAAGACGGGCTGTTTTTACTCACGGAAATTTTACTCGAAAACATCCTAGCCGAAGTGCGCAAAAACGAGTATAAAATCCTAGTCATCGACTCCATACAGACCCTCTACAGCGAAAAAATCGCCTCGGCACCGGGCTCCGTATCGCAGGTGCGCGAGATCACCTTCGAGCTCATGCGCCTAGCCAAAAACGAAAATATCTGCGTCTTTATCATCGGCCATATCACGAAAGACGGCTCGATCGCGGGGCCGCGAATTTTGGAACATATGGTGGACGTGGTGCTTTATTTTGAGGGGGACTCCAGCCGCGAGCTGCGTATGCTGCGGGGTTTTAAAAACCGCTTCGGTTCGACTAGCGAAGTGGGGATTTTCGAGATGAGCGAAAACGGACTCATCAGCGCCAATGACGTTGCGGGCAAATTTTTCACGCGAGGCAAGGCTACTAGCGGCTCGGCAATCACTATCACAATGGAGGGCTCTCGCGCGCTTAGCGTCGAGATCCAGGCGCTCGTGTGCGAGAGCGCGTATCCTAAACGCAGCTCCACAGGCTTTGATAAAAACCGCCTGGATATGCTGCTAGCGCTACTTGAGCGAAAATTAGAGATCCCGCTGGGCCACTACGATGTTTTTATAAACGTGAGCGGCGGCGTCAAGATCGGCGAAACGGCGGCCGATCTAGCCGTAGTCGCGGCGATCATCTCCAGCTTTAAAAACCGTCCGATCAGCAAAGAGAGCGTATTTATGGGCGAGCTTAGCCTAAACGGCGAGATTCGCGAGATATTTAACCTCGATCAGCGCCTAAAAGAAGCCAAAACGCAGAAATTTAAAAACGCGATCGTGCCAAGCAAACCGCTTGACGCACAAGGGCTAAAATGCTTCGTCGCGGGCGATATCACACAGGTTTTGGAGTGGATGTAAATTTTGCGCACCAAAACCCGCACCGTAAAAATGCTGAAGGAAAAATATGGAAAATCTAAAATGGAAACTCTCAAAAACGTTAAAAACAGCGATGAGGCAAAAAGATATAGATACTTTTACGCTAGCTAAAATCGCTAGCGAAACATACGCAAAAACTCACGTAGATAGCTGCTTAGACGTAAGGCAAGAAGTTTTTAAGGTTATCGACGAATACGCGCTAGAGGTAAATTTAGAAATTTTAGACTTGGTTTGCAAAATTTTAGGCTCTAGCGTTAAATTCGGCGAAAGCGGAGATTTTTAAATTCGTCGCGGCTTTAAAATTGCTCCAAAATTTAAAGCCGATACAAAAGCCTAAAATGCTCAAATTTACGGTAAAATCAAAACCGAAATAAACGCAAAAATGGCAAAACTTAAGATGTTTAAATTTTATGCATACTTGGGCAAAATGCAAATACGGACGGCGAATTTTACATAGCTATCCGGCTAAAAAAGGCAACAATCGCCTTTGCGTAGAAAAGCTCGGCAAAAGGCGTCATTTTTGGTAGGCTACAACGGTCGCGCTCCAAAAGAGCAAGGCGGCAAAATTTACGAAAAAATAAATCGCGCCGCAAAATCAGGTTAGTTGCAGCCAAAAAATGCCGTAAAAAGCAAAAATTAGGAACAAAATGTTTGGTTATATTAGATTTATTTTAGCGTATTTCGTGCTACTATCGCACGTTGGTATAGGACTGGCGGGGAAAAATATAGGCGTCTTTGCCGTCGTGATTTTTTATATCCTAGCAGGGCTGGTTACATCAAAGGTTTTTATCAAAATCGCGCCGCAAAACGCACAAATAAGCTACTTTATAAAAGATAGATTTTTGCGCATTTATCCCGCGTTTTTCTTCGCGTTTGCACTCACGATACTGTTTTTTTGCGCGACATCTTATTTGCATCCAAATTTTAGCGTGAAAAATTTACTTCTAAATGCTCTCATCGCGCCGCTAAACTACTTTTTTTGGCTCGACGTTTCCGTCATAGACGCGCCTGTTGGGCTAAATTTCCTTATACCGCCGGCTTGGTCGCTAGGAGCCGAGCTTCAGGCGTATGCCCTGCTCGTACTCGCGATCAAATTTAGACGGCTGGGCTACGCTCTAGCCCTTGGTTCGCTAGGAGTTTACGTAGCGGCAAATTTAGGCTTTATAAACGCCGACATTTACGGATACAGGCTTGTTTGCGGCGTATTTTTTATGTTTTACACGGGATTTTTGATCTATCAAAAAGAGCTTGGCAAGCTCGCCGTTTTTTACGCGGCGGTAGCGGCGCTGGGAGGCTATCTTTTTTACTCGCACAAATTTAGCGCTTTTGGCGCAGAGACGATGCTTGGATACTTGATCGGCGTAGCCATCGTTCTAGCGCATGAGAGGTTTAAAATTAAGCTTAAATTTAACGATATCGCAGGCTCGCTTTCATACGCTATTTTTATCAGCCATTTTCTTTTTATTTGGCTCAGCGAATTTTGGCTGAGGGGCGTAAATTTAGCCTTCGTGACGGCCGGTTCGGTCGTGTTTGGATTCGTAAATTTCTATCTTATTGAACAAAAGATAAACAAAATAAGATTTAGAAAGCAAGCTTAAAGTCAACCAAAAAAGGTATGAAAAATACTGCGAGTAAAATTTATTTTAAAACCACGAAAATCGTACGAAAAAGTATCAAAAAATCCCTAAAAATCGAAAGATTATCAACGTATGCACACTCCATTTTCACACGCTCGTCAAATGAAATTTCATTCCTGCCGCTCACCTGCCAAAGCCCGGTAAGCCCCGGCCTGACCCTTGTTATCTTGCCTAAGTTTTTGCCGATTTGCCTTTTTTCGTAAAACATATACGGACGCGGTCCGACCAAACTCATCTCAAGCCTAAGGACGTTAAAAAGCTGCGGTAGCTCATCAAGCGAAGTACGCCTGATAAATCCGCCGACTTTTGTTATGCGCGGATCAAATTCGTATTTGTGAAATTTGGCAAAATGCTCAGCCTCTGCGGGATTTTGCGCAAGATAATCGTCTAAAATTTTACGCCAATTTTTATGCATAGATCTAAATTTATAGCAGCTAAACGGCTTGCCGAAGCGCCCTATTCGCTTTTGTTTAAAAAAGATGCTCTCACCAGGCTCATTTATCTTTATGACTGCTGCTATAACGGCGACGACCGTAAGCCAAATCGGCGCAGTAGCGACAACGATGACGTAATCGATCACGGCTTTTAGCAAAATTTTAGAGCGCAGACTCATAGCTCGCCCTCTAAAAATCTCTCGTAACTACTCTCCACGAGCTCCTTTATCTCTCGCTCAAAGCGCTCTTTTGAAAATTTTAGCGCATTTTGCCTGATCGCTTGCGGATCAAATTTGTCTCTTATTTTTTCAAATTTTACCACCGCTTCGTTTAGGCTAGTTTTGCTTTGCTCGCTAAAATAAACGCCCGTGACGCCGTCTATCACGCTCTCTTTCGCACCGCCCTTACCCAGGCAGATGACTGGAGTCCCGCAGGCCTGAGCTTCCACGGGCGCTATACCAAAATCCTCCACGGCAGCAAAGACGAAGGCTTTTGCCTTACCCATCAGCTCCGCAGTCTCACGTGCGCTTTGAAAACCTAAAATTTCAACATTGCTTTTAGCGATATTTTTGATTTCATTCATCTGCTCGCCGTCACCCACTACGACTAGCTTTTTGCCGCTTTCGTTAAAGGCGCGCACGATTAAATCGATCTTTTTATAAGGCACCATCCTTGAAACCGTGACGTAAAAGTCCTCTTTATTTTCGTTTAATTTAAAATTTGCGGTATCGACAGGCGGGTAGATCACGGCGGCATCTTTGCTGTAAATTTTATGTATACGGCGAGCGATAAAATTTGAATTTGCGACGTAAACGTCGGCTCTGTTTGCCACGGCGATATCCCACAGGCGAATTTTATGTAAAAAATATCTAGCTAGCACCGCTTTTAGCCCGCGCTCTAGTCCGTTTTGGCGCAAATAGTCAAAATACATATCCCAAGCGTAGCGCATCGGAGTGTGTACGTAGCTTATATGAAGCTGGTTTGAATGTGTCAAAGCGCCCTTTGCCACGGCGTGCGAACTAGACAGCACGACGTCGAATTTGCTCAGATCAAACTGCTCTATCGCTAGCGGAAAAAGCGGCAGATAGCTCCTAAATTTACTCTTTGCAAACGGTAAATTTTGAATAAAACTGGTTCGAGCGAATTTGCCATTTAAAATCTTTTGTCTATCGTCAAATTTAAGGTAATCAACAAGGCTAAAAACCTCAAAATCATCCCAAATATCCGTAAAACTCTGCACGCAACGCTCAGCTCCGGCATAGGTTTCTAGCCAGTCGCAAACCAGAGCTTTTTTCATCCGCTCCGCCGCTACTTTCTATCGTAGTCGTCGCTGATACGAACTATATCGTCCTCGCCCAGATACTCGCCCGTTTGCACTTCTATAACGATGAGATCGGAGTTTGCCGTATTTTCCAGCCGGTGAATCTGCCCGCTTTTTATATATATCGACTCGTTTCGTTTTATCTGCATCTCACTATCATCTATGGTTACTAGCGCCTCGCCCTCGACGACGACCCAGTGCTCGTTTCGCTTAAAGTGCTTTTGCAGACTCAGCCTTTTGCCGGGCTTAACCACGATCTTTTTCATCTTGTAGCCGCTACCCTCGCCCAGCACCTCATAGCTGCCCCACGGACGATATACGCTCGTGTGCGTTTCGCAAATTTCAGGCAATGAATTTGAAAAGTGCTTATAAACCTCTTTTACCTTTTGTGAGCTACCTTTTTTAGCGATCAAAAGTGCGTCTTTGGTGTCTACTACGAGCAAATTTTGCACGTCTACTAGTGCGGTCGGTTTTTTAGTTAGGATGAAATTTTCGCTCGCGCCGATTTGTAGCGACTCGCCCTCGTTTTTTATCTTTTTACTCAGCTCGTCAAAGCTGCCCATATCGCTCCAGCCCGCATCCAGCGGCACCATTTTGATATTTAAGCTTTTTTGCATTAGGGCGTAGTCGATACTGATATCCTCGATCTTATCCATAAAATTCGGACTTATTTTTAGCAGGCAAGGCTCGTTTGCCGAGCCCTCTATCGCCGCCGTCACGTCTTTTACGATACTTGGCGCGTACTTTTTCATCTCGCCCAAAAACACGCCCGCCTTAAAGCAAAACATGCCGCTATTAAAGTAATATCCGCCCTCTTTTATAAATTTCGTCGCGGTTTCGAGGTTAGGCTTTTCGATAAATCGCTCTACGTCGCCGTTTTTATCGGCCTTGATGTAGCCGTAGCCCGTGTTTGGTTCGTTAGGTTTTATACCAAACGTCACCAAAAAACCCTGATTTGCATAGCTTTGCGCGATTAAAAGAGCCTTTTTGTATTCGGCCTCCTTCTCGATCAAATGATCGCTCGGAGTGACGAGCAAAATTTCGTCTTCATCGCAGCAAAGCGCTGCAAACGTGATCGCCGCGGCGGTGTTTTTACCAAATGGCTCGAGGATAAATTTGTCTATTTTTTTATTTCCGCATTCGTCAAGCGCCAAAAAGTAGTGCGCCTCGTTGCAAACGATGATCGTTTTTTGCGCGTGCACGTTGCGTCTAAGCGTAAGGTCAAAGAGCGATTTTCCGTTAAAAAGCCTAATGAATTGCTTTGGCATTAGCGTTCGCGACAACGGCCAAAGTCTCGTGCCCGAACCTCCGCAAAGTATAACGTTTGTCATTTTTACGCCTTTTGCTTTAAATTTTCGACCAAATTTAAAAATGTTTCTTGAAGCCGCACCAGTAAATTTTGATCCTTGGTCTCAAATCTCGTAACGATAACAGGCGTCGTATTTGAGGCTCGTACTAGCGCCCAGCTACCGTCCTCAAATCTCACTCTAACGCCGTCTATGTCGATGATTTCGGCTATTTTACCTAGGCCTGCTAGCAAATTTTGCGCGTCGCCATTTTCGTAAATTTCAACCAAAACCTCTTTTAGCTTTGCCACAAGCTTAAATTTTTGTGCGTCGGTCGTTTTTACCTTGATCTCGTCGGTGCTAAAGACTTTTGGCAGTTTATCTAGCTCGCCGTCAAGGTTAAAGCCCTTTGCGACCAGCTCTAGCGCGCGAAACATCGCATACGTCGCGTCGTCAAAGCCAAAATACCGCTCCTTAAAGAAAATATGCCCGCTCACCTCGGCCGCCATGTCGATATTTAGCTCCTTCATCGCCTTTTTGATGTTACTGTGGCCGGTCTTACCCATGAAGCTTTTACCGCCGTGAGCGTCGATCTCGTCGTACATATTTTGCGAGCATTTGACCTCGCCCAGCACGCGCGGATTTTTCATCGCGAGGCTATATAGATAGGCTAGCTCGTCGCCTTTTATGTTGCGTTTTTTTGTTAAAACCGCGATACGGTCGCCGTCGCCGTCAAAGCCAAATCCTATATCAAATTTGCCCTTGAGCGCGGCCTTTAGATCGCTTAAATTTTTCTCCTCGCTAGGGTCTGGATGATGGTTTGGGAAGTTGCCGTCGGGCTCTGGGTATAAAATTTGAGCGTCTAAATTTAACGCCTCGCAAATTTCGGGCAGAACCGCGCCGACCGCGCCGTTTGCGCAGTCGATGACGATTTTAAGCGGTAAGGCTTTTAGATGTGCAAACTGCCCTATAAGAAAATTTTTATAAGGCGTCGCGATGTCGAATTTCTCGGCTCTCAAATCATCGGGGATTTGCGTTTTTGCCGCGATGTCCGCTAGTACGGCGGTTTTTAACTTTTGCAAATCCTCACCGAAGTAACTATCCTTAAAAATCGTGATTTTAAAGCCGTTGTACTCTTTTGGATTATGAGAGCCGGTTATCATTATATTTGCGTCAAATTTGTCTGAAAACACGCTAAAATAGCCAACCGGAGTCGGTAACAAGCCGATATCATAGACTTTGATCCCAGCTAAATTTAGCCCGCTAACTAGCCAGCCAAAAATCTCGCCCGCGCTTAGTCTAGCGTCATATCCTACGCTAACGTTTTTTGCGCCTCGGCGTAGCATCTCTCGACCCAAATTTAACCCGATCGCTTTGACGCTGATTTCATTTAGATCGCGCTCGTAAATGCCGCGTATATCGTATTCTCTAAAAATTTCGTCTATCAAAATTTTACCTTTATAAATTTATTTTACTTTAAGACGGCGTATTTTAGCATTTTTGGGTTAAATTTTACTAAACGGCGACGTCTCCAAGCTTTGCGTTGATGGCTTCTATTAAGCTTTTCGGCGCGATTTTTATCTGTTTTCCGCGCACGCCGGCGCTTACGTAGACGTAGTCTTGCTTTAAAATCCTCTCGTCAAAAAACGTCTCAAACGCCTTTTTCATCGCTATGGGCGAGCAGCCGCCGCGGATGTAGCCCGTCACTTTTTCAAGCTCTCTTAAGTTTAAAAGTTCGCATTTTTTATGTCCGCTTAGTCTAGCTAGAGCCTTTAAATTTAAGCTCAAATCGCCCTGTATGCACGCTACGACGTAGCCTTTAGGCTCGCATTCGCAGACGATGGTTTTATATATTTTTTCTATTTGCTCGCCGCAAACGGCAGCTACGTGAACGGCGCTCAGATCGCTTTCGTCCACTTCGTATTCGACTAGCTCGTAGGGGATATGTTTGCCGTCTAGAAACCTCGCGGCATTTGTTTTATGTACCATTGCCTTCTCATTTTTCAAAAATTTAAGATATAATTATAGCTAAAATTTTAAGGAGAATGAATGGCTGAAGACATTTTGGAAAATCAAAGCAAAAAGGGAAACGGGCTGGTTCTCGTCATCATCATCGTTATTTTGTTGCTTCTTTTGGTAGTCGGCGGATTGCTAGCGTTTTTACTAATGGGAAATAGCGAAGATACCGCGCAAGCGCAAGCAGTGCAGGCGCAAACCGAGCAGGTTCAAGCTTCAACGCCTAAAAATACGGCGGGCAAGCGATCAAACGATTATGTAAATATGGGCCCGGTTTATCCGCTCGATCAGTTTATCGTAAATTTACTTAGCGAAAGCGGCTCAAGATACCTAAAAACGAAGGTTGATCTAGAGCTTAGCGCCGATACGTTAACGCCTGAAATCGATAAGAAAAAGCCGCTAATAAGGGATATCGTCGTATCTACACTCTCGTCTAAAACGTACGAAGAGGTAAGCACTCAAAAAGGCAAAAACCGCCTAAAAGACGAGATAGTCGACCGCCTAAACGAGGTTTTGGCCGACGGTCACATAAAAAACATCTACTTTACCGACTTTGTGGTGCAATGATCGGCATAGATATCGTAGCGATTTCACGAATCTCTAAACTTAAAGAGTGGCGAGGCGAGGATTTTTTGAGATATTTTTTAAGCGACGAAGAGATAAGTATCGCAAAAACGGATGCTACGATAGCAGGATTTTTCGCAGCTAAAGAAGCTATCAGCAAGGCTCTTGGCTGCGGGATCTCGGCCGAGTTTTCGTTTTTTGACGCTCAAATTTACAAAGACGACAAAAATGCGCCTAAAGTAAAATTTTCAGAAAAAATCATTAAAAATTTTAACGTAAAAGGCGCTCAAATCACGATTAGCCACGACGGCGGATTCGCGATAGCTGCAGCGATACTGCAAAAAGCGGATTAGGCTTTTAAATTTGACTCTGTTTTACTAAATTTTAACAACCATCGTCGGCTCTGTCTTTTTATCCAGCAAACGAAAGCCAAATTTGAGTGTTTTTAGTTCGTGCCGATTTAGCACAGCAATCCTCAAATTTGATCCTATAAGGCCGCAAATTTAATCGCACTGTAGCACTGCCAGCTTTTATCAAATTTCCTCTCGCGTAGATCGCTTTTTCTGATCCACAGATAAATTTTACCGCAATCGCACCACATCATCTCATTTTCGTCGTTACTGACGATTTGTAGTAGTAGCGTCCACTCGCCGATATTTTGCCGCATTTTTTCAAACTTCGGCCCGCTATAATCCTCATCGCCGCCGCAATAAAAGCCGTTTGTCACAAGCTCGCACTCTAGCTCCATGCCGCCTTGGATATTGTCCGAATGTCCTAAAATTTTATTGCTCCGCTCACAAAAATCATCCGCCATCTACCAATACGCGTCGATTTCGTCATCGCTCATCTAGGTGTCGCCGACCAAATCGCTCTCCAAATCCGGCAACTCGGTCGTATTTGCAAATTTTAAAGAAGTCGCCGCAAACGCTTCGTTGTTTTCAAACGGCGCGACTTTGCGTTCCAGCTAGCTCGTATCCTCCGCATAAATCACCTTTTGTAAAAGCGTCGTCTTTTGGATCGTATCCCTACGGTATCCAGGCGCAATCATAAAATAGATAGAGCATGCCGCGACTCGGCAACTCGCTCTGGGTATCAAACTCCGAAACTTCGCTAAAATTTATCTGCGCTACAAAATGAAGCGGCTTGCCGGTTTGCTCATTTACGGGCCACGGCTCGCTCCGCGGTAGATCGGGCGATCCGCCGAATTTTGACGCGCCTATCGGTATTTGCTGATCGTCGCTTGCTTTTAGCGAAATTTCCACCGCATTTTTAGCATAACTTTTTATCTCCTCAAATATGCGTCCGAGTCCGTATTCTTAATATTTTGAGCGTAAATTTTGCAAATTCATATTTCCCCCTTTAAGGCTACCCGCAAATTCTAAATTTTAGCCCATCGCGGCAAAAAATTAGGCAAATTTTACTTCTGCAATGTCGGTAAATGCCAGCCAAGGTAATATGCCGCAAGCCTAAACGCGATACCAAACGCAAAAAGCCCCATCACCCAAAATACGCTCGTAAATCCCGCGTAATCCATCGCAAAATAAATCAGCCCCACGACGATGCTAACCGTCGCGTAAAGCCCGGTTTTTAGGCACCAAGGGATCTCGTTAAACAGCACGTCGCGTATCATGCCGCCGCCTACGCCGTTGCAAAGCGCGAGCAGCACGACGCCAAAGACGTTATAACCAAACTGTAGCGCCACGATCGCTCCAACGATAGAAAAGCTCACGAGATCCACGGCGTCGGTGGTGACGAAAAGGAATTTTTTCTCGATATCGCTTCGCTTGTGCAGGCGCAAAAACGCCGAGAGAAAGAGCATCGCCATCACGATGATGCACGGAGCGTAGTGCGTAAACGAATACGGCGGGCGCGAGACGATAGCGTCGCGCATAAATCCGCCTCCAAGTGCGGTTAGAAGCGCAGCGATAAAGATACCCAGCCAGTCGCAGTCGCGCTTAACCGCGAAGATAAATCCGCTCGTGGCTGCCGAGGCGATGCCGATGTATTCGGCGACGAGGAGCGCAGTCATTTTTAACCTTAAGTTTTTAAACGAGATTTTACATTTTTAAAATAAAAAAATGGATAAATTTAAACGAAATGCCAAACAAAAGCGCCTATTTTCATTACGTTTGCGATTTTACGATTGCAAATTTAAAAAACAAAACCGCACCTGCACTCAAGTACAATATACAAAAAATAGAAAAAACATTATAATAGCGCAAATTTTAAAGTAAAGGATAGTCGTGCCGGCCGAAGCAAGTATCATAAAAAGCGTCGAAAAAGACGCTATCGTCATACCGCAAAATAGCGATAAAGACGTAGTCGTAACAGACGAAGATACTTTGCTATTAGATCAAAGCATAACGGCAAAAGAAAACCTTGAAGACGAGACTATAGTGGCCGATATCATTGCCTCACGGCAAGCATCGCTAGACGCAAAAGAAACAGTGTCTGACGGCAGCGGCGGCTCGGTTAGCTCGGACGGCGTAAGCCTGAGCAAGGTTGCGTTTACAGAAGGCGGCCATATATCAAGCGTAACCACAACATACGGCGACTTAGCGTCAAGTCAAACTCCCAAAAATACCAAGACATTCGCTAGCACCGCAGCAAGCGACATTGCTGAAAATGTTGATTCTCAG
>NZ_CALHXD010000278.1 GCF_938040115.1 uncultured Campylobacter sp.
GCGCAAAATTTTCACTTTTTGACATAAAATTAGGGGGTAAATGCAAAAAATTATCACAAAAAGTTGGAAAAAGGCAACGAAAAGTGTATCTTTGCAGTCACGTTAAGAATTTTACACTTAAATTGAGAAAGCGTAATATATTAATAAGGTGTAGCATATCTATACCGATTTGTTCGTGACTTTTTGCTCAAAAAGAGCGAATGCTAAGGTAAGAAACAAGTTTTTATTTATAACAACAATATTATTTTTTGTTTTTGCAATTAGAAGTATAAGTTTTGTTCTATTTTATATGCCAACTTGCGCCAAATTCTTCTCTGATTTCATTGATATGTTTGTTTATGGCGGCTTTAAATTTGATGTTTTTATATATCCATTTTTATTTATTTTAGTGGTATTTCTATATGACAAAACAAATAAAAAATTTAACTTTAAAAGGATAAAAAATGAAACTAACAATTAAGACTGCTCCACTAGGAACATCTTTAGGTATGAATACTGTGCCTCATTATTTATAGGTATTACGTAAATTTATGAAATACGTAACCAAAGCGGATTTCAAATTTTAAAACCTAAAATTCATCATTTATAAAAAATTACTCCTCGACCGCATCAAACCCCAGCTCCAGCGTCCTTATCTCCCCTATCGCATTTCCCGCGATCCCCTTTATCGAGCCAAACATCTCGATCGCGTTGTCGCGCACCTTTTCGATCTGTTTTTCGCGGCTCTTCCAGATGCGTTTCATCGCGTTTTTCTCGCGCTCCAGCTCCTCGCTCATCGCAGAAAAGCCCTCCACGATGGCCTCGATGCGCATCTTAAACTCGTTGCTAACCAGATACGAGTAGAGCATCTCCATCTTGTTTGAGCGGTTTTGCGCGGAGTTCCTAGCGAAATTTAGCTCTACGACGCCCTGCCTTAGCACGAAACAAAGCGCCTTAAACTCCTCGTAGTTGCACACCCATACGCCTTCAACCAGCCCCATGCGCTCTAGCTCCCGCGGTCGAGCCTCGCTAACTAGCACCCCGACGTCGGCGCCTGAGGCGCGCATATCGGCCTTAAATTTTTCTATCCATTCGTTTGAGAAATTTTTAGTGCGTTTGCTCTCGTAGTAGATTTTGCCGCAGTTTTGCGCCTCGCGGGTATTTACGATCTGCATCACGTCCGCGCCGTTTGCGCCCTTTTTGACCTCGTCTATGGTGTCAAATACGAACTTCTCCCGCAGCCACGCCTCGATGGCAAGCTCTTGCGTCTCGCCTTGTAGCTGCTCGCTGCCCTGCTCTATGCGCCTTTGCGCCTCGTTTAGCTGCTTTTTTAGCGCCTCTAGCTGCTCGTCTTTTTGCTTAAATTTTAGCTCGTTTTGCTCGGCCAAAGCCTTGCCTAGCCGCTCTTTTTCCTCGTTTAGGCGCTTACTTAGCTCGGCCTCGGTTTTAGCCATCAGTGCGCTTTCAAACTCGCTCTTTTCGCGTTTTAGCTTTTCTATCTCAAGCGTCTTTAAATTTAGCTCGTTTATCTGCTTTGACTTGGCTTCAAGCTCGGTTTTTAGGGCATTTACTATGTTTAAATTTTCGCCCTCGAGTTTTGCTTTTATTTCATTTTCAAGCTCTGTTTTTTTAGCGTTTAGGGCTGCGGCAAATTTGGCGTCAAATTCTTTTTCCTTCGCGTTTAAGGCGTCCAAATGCGCCTTGTATTCGGCTCTTTTAATTTCGATCTCCTTGTCAAACTCTCGCCTAGCCGCCGCCATTTTTTGCTTCATTTCAAGCTCAAGCTCGGTTTTTAGAGCCAAATTTACATCGACCTCGGCGCCGCAGTTACCGCATTTTACGCTACTTTGCATTTACAGCCTCGTTTTCATTTTTTCAAATTCGTCCTGCACGGTGGCCGAGTTTGGCTCGTTGCTCATCTTGTCTATCGCGTCGCCGTAAAGGCTGGTTAGATAAATCACGACGCAAGAAACCGCAAAGCCCGGCAATATCTCGTAAACGTAAGAATTTAGCCCAAGCGCGATCCACGCTATCACCGTCGCTCCGCCCGTTATCATGCCTAGAAGCGCCGCTAGCGCACTCATCCTGCGCCAATAAAGGCTAAAAAGCAGCACCGGCCCAAAGCTCGCGCCAAAGCCCGCCCACGCGTAGCCAACGACGTTTAGCACGCTTTCGTTAAAGCTAAAAGCAAGCGCGGTAGCCACTAGCGCGACGGCCACGACTGCGTATCTGCCAGCTGCGACCTGAGCTTTTTGCGAGATTTCTTTTTTATAAAAGGCAAACACGAAATCCTGCGTCACCGAGCTTGCGCTAACCAAAAGCTGGCTAGAGATCGTGCTCATGATGGCTGAAAGCACGGCTGAGATGATGATACCCACAAAAAACGGATGAAACAGCGTCTCGCCAAGCTGCAAAAAGACCTTTTCGGGGTCTGCTAGAGGCAAATTTAACTCACTGTAATACACAAAACCGATCAACCCACTCATCATCGCCCCAGCAAGCCCTATCGCCATCCAGCCTATACCGATGCGGCGCGCCTGAGCTAGCTCTTTTGAGCTTCGTATAGCCATAAATCTAACGATGATGTGCGGCTGTCCGAAGTACCCAAGCCCCCACGCCATGAGTCCCAAGATGCTTAAAAAAGTCTGATCGTAAAAGATGTTTAGGTGATTTTTGCCGTATTTTGCCACCTCGCTCCAAAAGGTAGCACCGTCTGGCAAATTTAAATTACAAAACGCGACTACGGGTACGGCAACTAAAACCAAAAACATCAACATACCCTGAAACGCGTCCGTAATGCAAACCGCGCGAAACCCTCCGAAAAACGTGTAAAAAACGACGATAGCGAGCGTAAAAATGGCGCCGAATTTAAAATCAAGGCCAAAAAAACTCTCAAAGCTCTTGCCGCCCGCGATTATCCCGCTACTAACGTAAAGCGTGAAAAATATCAAAATCAAAAGCCCTGAGACTATGCGTAAAATTTTAGTCTCGTCTTTGAAGCGGTTTTGTAAGAAATCGGGAATCGTGATGCTGTCGCTCGCAACCTCGGTATAGACGCGCAAACGCTTTGCTAAAAATAGATAGTTGCAATACGCTCCTATAACGAGCCCCAAAACCATCCAAATCGTAGCTAGCCCCGTGGCATAAAGCGCTCCAGGCACGCCAAGCAGCATCCAGCCGCTCATATCGCTAGCTCCGGCGCTTAGAGCAGTTACGACCGGCCCTAGGCGGCGGTTGTCGAGCAGGTATTCGCCCATATTGGCGTTTTTGTTATACGAGTATCGCCCCACGAAAAGCAAAAATCCAAAATACAGCGCGATGGCGATATAGCGTGCATAGTCCATTAAATTTCCCTCGGTTTTTTAAATTTGAGTTACGATAATATGATAAATTTGTTTAAAAGATAATTTTTTCGCGTAAAAAAGGTTAAATTTATATTTTTTTCCGTATTATTAACCCTCATTACACTTTTAAGGTTTAAGAAATGCTAAACGAAAAATTTTTCAGGGCGTTGTTTTTCGTCGTCATCGTCTCCGCGGGCGTTTACTATTTTTATCCGACGGAGTTAAACGAGGCTCAACGTCTAGCTTACCTTAAAAGCTACGGCGTGACGCTGGGACTCACTATCGGCGGCACGGCTATCGGCGTGACTTTGGGCTTTATTTTGGCGTTTTTAAAGTTTTTAAATATCAAAATTTTAAGCTTTCTCATCGACGAGTACGTAGATATCCTGCGCGGAACGCCGATTATTTTGCAGCTTCTTATATTTTCGGTCGTGATTTTCGCGACCTGGAGCGATAACTTTTACGTCGCTTTGATCGCGCTTGGGCTAAACAGCTCCGCATACGTCGCAGAAATCGTGCGTAGCGGCATAAATAGCGTCGATAAGGGCCAAATGGAAGCCGCAAGGGCGATGGGCCTAAACTACTACGTCTCGATGCGAGAGGTGGTGTTCCCGCAGGCAACCAAAAACATCTTGCCTGCGCTTGCGAACGAATTTATCTCGCTTTTTAAAGAGACGTCAGTCGTTGGCTACATCAGCGTCATCGACATCACGATGCAAAGCAAAAGCCTACAAGCGGTGTTTTATAGCCCAGAGCCCGTCATTTTCACGGGCATAGTTTACTACGTCAGCGTGAAGTTCTTTACGTTTTTGGTTAAAATTTTAGAGAGGAGACTAAATCGCCATGATTGAGATTAGAAATTTAAGTAAAAATTACGGCGATTTACGCGTCCTAGACGATATCAGCGTAGATATCAAACAAGGCGAAATCATCGCCATCATAGGTCCTAGCGGCGGCGGGAAAAGTACCTTTTTACGCTGCATAAACCGCCTAGAAGAGCCAAGCGGCGGGCACATAAAGATAAACGGCGAGGATATAACGGACAAAAAAACTGATATAAACAAAATCCGTCAAAAAGTGAGCATGGTTTTTCAGCACTTTAACCTTTTTGCAAACAAAAACGTCTTGCAAAATTTAACCCTAGCTCCGATAAAAGCGGGGATTTTGGATAAAGAAAGCGCGGAAAAAAGAGCCGACGAGCTACTAAAAAGCGTGGGTCTAAGCGATAAAAAATACGCCTTCCCGCACAAGCTCTCTGGCGGTCAAAAGCAGCGTATAGCAATCGCTAGAAGCCTTGCGATGAATCCCGAGGTCATACTCTTTGATGAGCCAACGAGCGCGCTAGATCCCGAGATGATCGGCGAAGTGCTAGACATCATGAAAGACGTCGCAGCAAAAGGCATCACGATGCTAGTAGTCACCCACGAGATGGGCTTTGCTAAAAACGTGGCAAATAGGATATTTTTCATGCACGGCGGTAAAATAGCCGTGGACGACACGCCTAAAAACGTATTTGAAAACCCTAGCAATCAGCGTTTGCAGGATTTTCTAGGTAAAATTTTAAACCACTAAAAGGAGGTCAAAATGTCACAAAACATCGTTGCGGCTTTGTCCGCTGGCAAATTTAAAAAACTTTTCGTTTTCGTAGCCGCCGCTTTGATGCTTTCAGGCTGCGGTCAAAGCTCGAATGAAAACGCGAGCAAAGACGCCGCAGTAAAAAACGAGGCAGCTCCCGTAGCGGTACAACAAACGATAAGAGTGGGCTCGAGCGCGGACTATCCGCCGTTTGAGTACATCGACGAGCACAACAAGATCGTAGGCTTTGAAATCGATATGATAGAAGCCGTCGGCAAGAAAATAGGCGTCAAATTCGACATACAAAACATGAGCTTTGACGGGCTGATCCCTGCTCTAAAAACGGGCAAGATAGACGCCGCGCTAAGCGGTATGAGCGCGACCGAGGAGAGAAGAAAATCGGTCGATTTTACGAAGCCTTATTATTTTTCGGATAATCTTTTCATCCGCAAAAAAGGCACCGACGTAAATGCGACCAATATGCACCTCAAAAAAATAAGCGCGCAAATAGGCACATTGCAAGAGACCGCGGCTAAATCCATCTGCGGCGACCTAGCCGTGCCTGCAGAGACCGTAGCGGCTGCGATTTTATCGCTAAAAGCGGGCAAAATCGACGTCGTGCTAACAGATAGCCCGATCGGCTACGAGTATCTAAAGCAAAACTCTGATTTGGAGGAGTTTTTAAAGCTTCCCGACGGCACCGAGGGCTTTGCCGTCGCGTTTGATAAAGGCAAGCACCTAGAGCTAATCGGCAAGATAGACGCCGCGATAGAGGAGCTCAAAAAAAGCGGCGAATTTGACAAGATGATGGAAAAATACGGCCTGAAGTAAATTTGCAAGCCCGCACCAAAATGCGGGCTTAATTTTGAAACCAAATTTAAAGGAGAGAACATGAAAAAGATTTTTGCGCTGCTTTTAGCGGCTCTAGCTACGCTTGGCGCCGCCGAGCTAAAGATCGGTACAGCCGCCAACTATCCGCCGTTTGAGTACGTGGACGAGCAAAACAAGATCACGGGCTTTGATATGGATCTAGTAGCCGAGCTCGCTAAACGCGCGGGTTTTGAGTACAAGATCGTAAATATGAGCTTTGACGGCCTAATCCCGGCTCTAAAAACCGGCAAGATCGACGCCGTAGCAAGCGCGATGAGCGCGACTGACGATAGACGAAAGTCGGTTGATTTCACGCAGGCTTACTACGCTACGGAAAACATCTACTTGCGCGCTAAAGGCAACGACGCTATCGCGAGCAAAGACGCTCTAAACGGCAAAAGAGTAGGCGTACAACAAGGCACCGTCCAAGAGATCGCCGCTAACGCTATCGCAGGCGCTAAAGTCGTGCCTGCCGAGGATCCGGTTCCGCTAATCATGGGACTAAAAAAAGGCAAGATAGACGCGGTCGTGCTTGATAGCTCGATCGGTTACGGCTTTTTAAAGAAAAATCCGGAGCTTGAGGAGTTTTATACAGAAAACGACGGTAGCGAGGGCTTTTCTATGGCGTTTGATAAAGGCAAGCAAGCAGATCTAATCGCTAAAATAAACGCCGCGCTTGACGAGATGAAAAAAGACGGCAGCTACGACAAACTGCTAGAAAAATACGATCTAAAATAATGAAAAAAAGCGCATTTTTTACTCTGATTAAATTTTGCGCTTTAGCCTTGCTGTCGGTAAATTTGGCAGCCCAGTTTACCGACATGCAAATAACTCAAACAACCAAATCCAAACGCGAAAAAGTCGCCAAAGAGGTTCTGTTTTTAGAGAAAATTCTAGACTACGATACCTTTGTCTTTAGGCTAAACGCCGCCGTGATCGCCCCTTGCAAGCTTGCAAACGTCAAATTTTATAACGGCGCAAAATGTATAAAAGATAAAAAAGAGCTGGAAAATTTCACCAAATCTTACGACAAAGAGATCAAAAAGATATTTCGTCCCGAGCGCAACTACTACGTGCTCACGCTAAAAAATCTAGGCGATAGATGGCTGTGCGAAGTAAGCGACGAAAGCAGAATCCTAAACAAAACCCTGGTCAAAAACGGCCTCGCCTCGCCTACTAGCAAAGAGTACCAAAAAATCGAGGTCAAAGAGGACTGGGCAAAGAAAAATCACGCGGAAATTTACGAGTGCCTAACCGGCAAAAAGCTAGAAGAACCGAAGAAAAAACCTAAAAAAGCCGAAAATAACGCTACTAAAAACGATCAAACCGAGCAAAACCCTGCATCCGGGCTCATGTATATGACTGCAGTTATCAAACCTGCAGCCACCACTTTCAAGGCTTAATGTCTTTATTTCCGGATAAAATTTACTTAAATCCTCTTCATCTATCTCACTTAAATCAAATGATGTGAACCCCGGAGTATCGTAAATAAATCCTCCCTTAGGTGTTTCAAACATTTCAACATGCCTTGTGGTATGCTTTCCTCTTTTAGTCTTTCTGCTGATTTCAGATGTTTCTGCACAGGCATAGGGAAGCAGTGCATTTATAATGGTCGATTTCCCTACGCCCGAAGGTCCTGCAAAAGCTGTACATTTTCCTTCTATCAGGTTAAATAATCCTCCGGTTCCCCGTTTATTTTCCGCTGAAACCATCACAACGTCATATATGTCTTTATATGGTTTTACAAAATCTAACGCCAGTTTTTCTGAGATCAAATCTGCTTTATTCATACATAGAATCGGCTTCACTCCTTTGCTTTCTGCCATTATTAAAAACTTATCTATCAAGTCAAAGTTGGGCTTTGGATTCTTTGCAGCAAATGTGACCACTATACAGTCCACATTGGATATAGGCGGTCTTATAAAATAATTTTTTCTCGGAAAAAGCTTATCAATTACTCCATTACCATCAGAAAGAACTTCAAGTTCAACAATATCACCCACTGTTAATGTAATATCATTTTTTTTGAAAATTCCTCTCCCCCTGGTCTGTATAATTCCATCGGTGGTCTTTACATAATAAAAACCACCGATTCCTTTAATAATTCTGCCTATCATATTTTATTTATCGTCTTTGTCATCAGGATCCGGTTTTACTTCCGGTGCACCTTTGCTGATTTTAATGTTTACAGTAGTTCCTTTCTTAAGTTTAGTACCTGCATCATATTGCTGCCAGAAAACAGTTCCCTTCGTATAAATATCGTTTTCTTCAACAAGACTTTTACCTACCTCAAGCTTATTTTTACGCAATAACTTTACTGCTTCTTCATAAGTAAGTCCCATCAGTGACGGCATTGTTACTTCAACGGTTTTCTTTCCCTCACACACAACTATACTTACTTTCGTTCCCTTTTCGGCTACGGCATTTCCGGTTGGACTTTGACTCATTATCTGATTTTTTTCAAACTTATCACTTTTTTCATATCTGATATTGGTGTCAAGTTCAAATCCCTTTTCTTTCAGCAGAGCTTTAATTGAGTCTTCATCATATGTTTTTCCAATCAGGTTCGGCACTGTGTTCGTTGCCTTACCTGCACTTATATTCAAGGTAACGGTAGTGCCTTTTTCAACTTTTTCGTAAGCTTTCGGATCCTGTTTGGCAACCTTTCCCTTATCGACAGTATCACTTGATACCTTATCTCCTTTTTCAACCTTAAGACCTGCATCTTCCAGACTCTTCTTAGCCTCCGAATAACTTAAATCAACAACATTAGGCACTTCCACCTTTTTACCGCCGATAACACCGGTTCCAATTAAAGCCCCGAAAACCACAGCAGTAAAAAGAATTACACCTGCTGCAACAGCAAATATCATTTTTTTCTTCTTATTCTTATCCTTCTTTTTGTTCTTTCCTTTTTTATCTTCATCATGGTCATCGGAAATATCATCTCTTGTTGGGTTTGGATAAGGATTTGATGGTGCTGCTTTATCTTTTGCCACAAATACTGAATCCCCAACCATTCGTGTTACAAATTCAATATTCTTCAGATCCTCAAGCATCTCGTCTGCACTCGCAAATCTATTGGACTGGAACTTATCTGTCGCTTTCATCACAATCTTTTCAAGAGCCGGAGGAATCCCCGGAATAATTGTCGAAGGTGATTTGATTTCATCATTTATATGCATAAGTGCAACCTGAACGGGATTATCACCGTCGAAAGGAATCTTTCCTGTAAGCATTTCATACAGAACAATTCCCAAGGAATAAATATCTGACCTCTCATCAACATAAGCACCCCTTGCCTGTTCCGGAGAAAAATAATGCACAGAACCCATTATTCTGCTGGTTTCCGTCAGGGTTGCATCGCTTACCGCCTTGGCAATACCAAAATCACCCAGCTTCGCC
>NZ_CALHXD010000279.1 GCF_938040115.1 uncultured Campylobacter sp.
TTTTCAAGCTCGAAAAGCTCGTCGTAGCTTAGGTTGTGGTTGATTTTTTTGATATCCTTAAGACCTAATTTTTCTATTTCGTTTACCATTTTTCTTCCTTTTTTGGATTAAATTTTCGCTAAAATTTGACCGTTTGCCACGGTTTGCCCCTGCTGTACCTCGATAGAGGTCACGAGCCCGTCTTTTGGAGCGTTTACGTCTATTTCCATCTTCATGGCCTCTAGCACGAACATCCTTTGTCCCTTTTTCACGCTATCGCCCACTGCGACTAGGATTTTAAACACGTTTCCAGGAAGCGTGCTTTTCACTGGCTCGCCGCTACCGCCCGTAGTTTTAGCCGGGGAGAGCTCCGGAGGCGGCATATGCGCTACGCTTGCCGGTTTTACGCTTTTTATCTCGGCTTTGCCGTCAGCGTCCGCGACCTCGACGTCAAATTTTTTGCCGTTTACGGTGACGCTGTATTTTTCGTTTATCGGAGTTTTTGCGCGTGGGGTCGGTGCGCTCGTTTCGCCTGCATTTGCAGATTTTTTTCGGATATTTACCTTGCCTTCGCCTTTTAAAAACGCGATGCCCTTTTCCTTGCATGCCGCAGCGATAAAGATATTTTCCTCGCTAGGCTCAATGCCCTCTTTTTTAAGCAGCTCACGAGTAAATTTAAGCGACTTACTCTCGTCTTTGTCCGCGATATCCATGGCGTGCTCTTTGGTCGGTTTTAAGCTTAGCTGCTCGCTAGCTAGCTTAACTACGCTCTTATCTGGCTCCACAGGCGTTTTGCCAAAGTAGCCGAGCACCATTTTGCCGTAGCCCTCTGCGATCTTTTTCCATGGGCCAAACATCACGTTGTTAAACGCCTGCTGGAAATAAAACTGGCTCACCGGCGTCACGCTCGTACCGTAGCCGCCCTTTTGCACGACTTCGCGCATAGCAAGGATAACCTCGGGGAATTTATCCAGGATATTATTATCGCGCATCATTTGGGTGTTTGCCGTTAGCGCGCCGCCTGGCATCGGGCTAAACGGGATGAGCGGGCTAACCTGCACGGCTTCCGGCGGCAGGAAATAGTCTTTCAGGCACTCATTTAGCACGCTTTCGTATTTTAGAATTTTCTCCACGTCAAGCCCGCCCAGATCGTAGTTTTTGCCCTTAACGGCATGCAACATCGTTAGGATATCGGGCTGGCTGGTGCCGCCGCTAACCGGGCTTGCGGCTAGATCGATGCCGTCTGCGCCGGCTTCTAGAGCGGCCATATAGCACGCGACGCTAACGCCTGCGGTTTCGTGAGTGTGGAGTCTGATGTGGGTATTTTGCGGGAGGAGTTTGCGAGCCATTTTGATGGTCTCATACACTTTTTGCGGACTAGAGGTGCCGCTGGCGTCTTTGAAACAAACGCTGTGATACGGTATGCCCGCGTCTAAAATTTCGCGCAAAATCCGCTCGTAAAACGCCACGTCGTGCGCGCCCGAACAGCCAGCTGGCAGATCCATCATCGTGACGACTACTTCGTGCTTTAGTCCGTGGTGAGCGATACGCTCGCCCGAATATTTTAAATTTTCCACGTCGTTTAGCGCGTCGAAGTTTCGTATCGTGGTCGTGCCGTGCTTTTTAAAGAGCTTCGCGTGCAGATCAACCAGCTCGCGGCTGCCCGTATCTAGCGTCACGGTATTTACGCCGCGGCTTAGAGTTTGCAGGTTTGCCTCAGCTCCGACCGTTTCGCGAAATTTATCCATCATCGCAAACGCGTCTTCGTTTAGATAAAAATAAAGGCTCTGAAATCGCGCCCCGCCGCCAAACTCAAAGTGCGTTATACCAGCCTCTTTAGCCGCGCTAACCGCAGGCAAAAAATCAGCTATCGCCACGCGCGCGCCGAAAACCGACTGAAAGCCGTCTCTAAAGGTAGTATCCATAACGTCTATAAATTTTTTCGCCATTTTGCCGCCTTGTCAAATTTCAAAATCGTGCTAATTTTACCTAGTTTTAGATTAAGTGGATATAATAAATCAAAGCATTATCACAAAAATGTTTAACGAGGGAAGCAAATGCAAGAGCGCACGCTAGAAGAGCTTTATAAAAAGCTAAAAGAATTTGATAGATTGGCAGATAAAGAAGAGTTTTTGTTTGACGAGATAAGAGACGCCGTAGAGGCGCAGGATTTGGCGTTTGCCGCGCAAATTTGCGACTTTGTTTTAAACGACGAATTTGAAAAATTCGGCGCGTTTCTAAGAACCAGAGCGCTAATGTGGCTCACGGACTATATCGTGCAAAATTCAAAAGAAAACGAGAGCGAATATCCGAATTTTGACGACTTTGTAGACTGCCTG
>NZ_CALHXD010000280.1 GCF_938040115.1 uncultured Campylobacter sp.
AAGACAAAAACGCCCTAAGCGCAGACGCTCTAAAACGCCTGGTCGCGCTTGAGAGCAACTCGTTTTTGGGCTCGGGCAGCGTGCTAGCCTATCACGATCTAGAAATCAGAGGCGGCGGTAACCTAGTGGGCGAAGCTCAAAGCGGCCATATCGAGGCGATCGGCTACTCGCTCTACATCAAGATGCTTGAAGAAGAGATAAATAAACTACTAAATAAAGAGAGCTTTGAGAGTGCGAAAATCGACCTGAAGCTTAGCATAAACGCGTTTTTAAACTCGGAGTTTATCGGCGAGGATAGGCTGCGCTTGGAGCTATATAGACGGCTTAGCAAGTGCAAAGAGGTGGCCGAGGTTTATGAGATAGAGGGCGAGATCGAGGATAGATTCGGCAAACCGGATATCTACACCAAGCAGTTTTTAAGCCTCATTATAATTAAAATTTTAGCGATAAAAGCGGGCTTTAAAGCCATCTCAAACGCCGAGCAAAATATCATGCTAACCGCGCAAAACGGCGAGCAAACGAGACTAAAATCAAAGAGCAAAGACGACGATGACGTGATAGAGGAGATTTTGATCTATCTTAGAAAACTAAACAAAGGACGGGCGGAAAAATGATAGACTGGAACACGACTGCCGCAGCGATTTATAGGCGTAAATTCGGCGCATTAAAAGGCGTGATAGACGTTGATTTTACGCAGCTTGACGGGCTTATCGGGATCGAAAAGCAAAAAGAAGAGCTTGTAGAAAATACGCGAAATTTTTTAGAAGGCAAGGGCGCAAATCACGCGATACTGTGGGGCGCGCGAGGCTGTGGTAAAAGTAGCCTGGTTAAGGCTGTTTTTACTAAATTTTACCCGGAGGGCTTGCGGCTAATCGAGCTAAAAAACGACGAGCTTGAGATGATACCCGAGATCATTTACGAGATCAGGGATAGTAGCTTTAAATTTATCATTTTTTGCGACGATCTTAGCTTTGAGGCGGGAGACATGAGCTATAAATTTTTAAAACCCGTGCTTGAAGGCTCGATCGAAAAGGCGCCTAAAAACGTGCTAGTCTACGCCACATCAAACCGCCGCCACCTGATCAGCGAGCTAAAAAGCGACAACGAGGGCGCAAAGGTCGGCGAGACGGAGCTGCACTATAGCGACGCGGTCGAAGAAAAGATCGCGCTTAGCGATAGATTCGGGCTTTGGCTTAGCTTTTATCAGGGCAGCTTTACGGACTATCTAAAGATCGTGGATTTTTATTTTAAAGATTTCGTGGGCGATAGAGCGATGCTTCACGAGCTAGCTAAGCAATACGCACAGCTGCGCGCGAGCCGCTCCGGACGCACCGCAAGACAGTTTTATCTAAGCTATAAAGATAAAATTTGATGGCAAATTTAACTAGAGTAGGATTTGTCGGCGATATCGTCGGACGCGCGGGACGAAGCGCGGTGATGCAAAATTTGCCAAAATTTAAGCGAGAATTCGAGCTTGACTTTATCGTCGCAAACGCCGAAAATGCAAGCGGAGGCTTTGGCCTTACCGCGACCAACGCGCACGAGCTGCTAGACTGCGGTATCGACGCGATCACGGGCGGCAACCATAGCTTTGATAAAAAAGACGTGGTCGCGCTTATGGACGCTCTGCCTATCATCCGCCCTTACAACCACTTCGCGGGCACGGCAGGGAGCGGAGCGATAAATTTGAACAAAGACGGTAAGAGCCTAAGCGTGGTAAATTTGATGGGGCACTACGGCTTGCCGCATACAAATAACGCCTTTTTGGAGGCCGAGCGCGCACTAGGCGAGTGCGAGAGCGAAAACATCCTCATAGACTTTCACGCCGAGGCCACGAGCGAGAAAAACGCCTTTTTTAGGCTATTTTGCGGTCGAGTGGGGGCCATAGCCGGCACTCACACGCACGTTGGCACAGATGATTTGCAAATAATTAGTGGCACCGCGTACGTGAGCGACGTAGGGCTTAGCGGGGCGTTTGACGGCGTCATCGGCATGGACGCAGAAGCGCCTGTGAAGAGCTTTTTAACGGGACTTAAGCACTCGTTTAAGGTAAATGAAAAATGCAGGCGAATCTTTCAGATGGTTGTATTTGAATTTGACGGCGGACGGTGCGCGGATGCCTTTAAGGTCCGCGTGATAGACGGCGTTAGCGAGCCTTTGGTACAGTGGGCGGTTAAATTTATATAAACGAGATCAAATTTGAGCCGAGCAAGGCTAGCGACGGCTTTTACTCAAATTTAAGCGCGGCGGCGTTGTGGACGATAAATTTGAGCAAGAGCCGGGCGTAAAATTTGCTAATAAACAAAGAAAAAAAAGGAAAACTATGGATAGCACGCAGCTTTTTTTGGCGCTAAAAAACGCGGGCGTAAAGGCTGACGCAGACGGCCCTCTTTGGTGGCCAAATGCCGGCACCCTTGAGGTCGTGGTCGGCGCCGTTTTGATACAAAATACCAACTGGAAAAATGCGGATAAGGCGCTAAATAATCTAAAAAACGCAAATTTGATGAGCCTTGAGGGCATCGTAAAAATGCCCGCGGCCGAGCTTGCCTTGCTCATAAAACCAAGCGGCTTTTACAATACCAAGGCAAAACGCCTAAAAACGCTTTGCGATGCGATTTTTAAAAAATTCGGCGATTTTGAAAATTTCAAAGAAAACGTGAGCCGCGAGTGGCTGCTGGGCGTCAAAGGCATCGGCGCGGAGACCTGCGACGCGGTGCTTTGCTACGCGTGCGGGCGCGAGGTGATGGTCGTAGATAGCTACGCTTTGCGGATTTTGAGCTTTTTGGGGTATGAGTTTGAAAGCTACGACGAGGCGCAGGAGTGGCTGGGGGCCGTAGATAGCGAGCGGATCTGCGAGGCGTACGGACGCGAGCTGGATATGAATGAAATTTACGCCAAATTTCACGGCAAGATAGTGGAGTTTTGTAAGGCGCACTTTAACGGCAAGAGGCTGGACGAAGCAGGCGAGGAGATACTAAAATCTATAAAATAGGAGCGAAGATGAAGATAAATTTTATAAATTTACAGGCCCAGTATCAAAGATACAAAAACGAAATCGACGAGCAGATCAAAGAGGTGTTAGATAGCTCGGTCTATATCGGCGGCAAGGTCGGCGAGCTAGAGGAAAATTTGGCTAAATTTAGCGGCGCAAAGCATGCTATAGCTTGCAGTAGCGGCACGGACGCGCTGCTATTAGCCTTTATGGCGCTTGATATAAAGCCCGGCGACGAGATCATCACGACGCCTTTTACCTTTATCGCTACGGCCGAGATGATAGCGTTTCTGGGCGCGAAGCCCGTGTTCGTCGATATCGACGAGAGGACGTATAACATCGATCCGAATTTGATCGAGGCAAAGATCACGCCAAAGACCAAGGCTATCGTGCCGGTGTCGCTTTTTGGGCAGGCGGCGGATATGGCGGCGATAAACGCTATCGCGCAAAAGCACGGCCTAACTGTTATCGAGGACGCCGCGCAAAGCTTTGGCGCGAGTCAAAACTGCGTAAAATCCTGCAACCTCTCGCGCATCGCTACGACCTCGTTTTTCCCGGCTAAGCCGCTTGGTTGCTACGGCGACGGCGGAGCGATATTTACGAGCGACGACGAGCTGGCGCAAAAGATAAAAATTTTACTAAATCACGGTTCAAAAGAGCGGTATTTCCATAGCGCTATCGGCATAAACGGCAGGCTAGACGCCATCCAAGCGGGCGTTTTAAACGTAAAGCTAAAATACTTTGACGACGAAATCGCGCGCCGCCAAGAGGTCGCCGCACGCTACGGCAAAAACCTAAAAAACGTCGTAACGCCCTTTGTAGAAAGCGGAAATACGAGCGTCTGGGCTCAGTACTGCATCCGCGTAAAAGATAGAGCTAGGATGCTAGAAATCTGCGCGCAAAAAGGCGTGCCGACGGGAGTTTATTACCCGCTGCCGTTACATTTGCAAGAGGTCTTTAAGGACCTTGGCTATAAAAAAGGCGATTTCGCCGTTAGCGAGCGCGTGAGCGAAGATAT
>NZ_CALHXD010000281.1 GCF_938040115.1 uncultured Campylobacter sp.
GCAGGCTAAATTTAACGAGGCGTTGCGCGAAAATAAAGACGCGAAGATATTCTTAACGCCTGGTGGAGCGGTGCCGAATATCTGGGTGGATACGAAGGATAAAGAGAAGCAAAGCGCGATAACGCAATAATTTTTGTTTGGAGCGACTCGCCTTTTTTACGCTTTGCGGGCGAACGCTTTTTGCGAGGTCGGCTAAATTTAGTTTGGATGGCTTTGCTTCGTTGCCGTTTGTAATCGCAAGCAAAGTCAGGTCCGCCGCTAAATTTACCTGAGTAACTCCAAAATCATCTCGAAACAGGTGTAGTTTTTTGCGAAGCGAAATATTTTTGCAAAAAACTTCGCCTTTTTATGCTCAAATTTGAAGTCAAATTTGAGCTTTAAATTTTGCCCGTGCGCCGAGCCAAACCCGTAGCCGAAAGGAAATAAAAATGAAAATAGATTGGGAAAAAGTGGGCGGCCTTTTGCCTGCCGTCGTTCAAGAAAGCTCGAGCGGCGAGGTTTTGATGCTTGCTTATATGAACGAAGAGGCGCTAAATTTGAGCCTAAAAACGGGCTTTGCGCACTATTTTTCGCGCACGAAAAACCGCATCTGGAAAAAGGGCGAGGAGAGCGGAAATACGCAGGCCATAGACGAGATTTTCCTTGACTGCGACAACGACACGATACTGCTCAAAGTCGTTCAAAACGGCGGCGTAGCGTGCCACACCGGCGCAAAATCGTGCTTTTTTAGAAAGATTTCTGGAGACGGCGGCGAGTCAAATTTAGCTAGCGATGACGGGCAAAATTTGACGCAAGAGCAAAATTTAAACCAAGCCAAAAAGCCGATCTACGGCATAATCGACGAGGTTTATCACGCGATATTAGACCGCAAGCTAAACGCCGATCCGCAGACCTCATACGTCGCGAGCCTGTTTAAAAAGGGCGAAAACGCGATCCTAAAAAAGGTCGGAGAGGAGGCTACGGAGCTAGTGATGGCGTGCAAGGATGCCTCGGCGCGCAAAAATGAAACTGCACAGTTTAACTCTGCCGCAAACGGCGGTCAAATTTCGTCAAATTTAACCCAAAACGAAAATTTTGCTAAAATTTCAAACGAAAATGCCGCAAACCAAAACAGCCAAACCGAGACGTCTCAAAACCTAAAGCTAAAAACACCGACCGAGGAGATCGTCTACGAGGCGGCGGATCTATGTTTTCACTCGCTAGTGGCGCTGGCGCTGCACGGAGTGCACCCAGACCGCATCAAGGCCGAGCTCGCGCGCCGTTTCGGACTAAGCGGTATCGAGGAAAAAAACTCGCGAAAAGGCTAGGGTGGTCAAATTTGGCACGCTTTGTGCAGGAGGATTTTAAATTTGGCTCGCCGCAAGGCAAACGAAGCAAAGAGGCAAGATGATAAACGAACTAAAACAGGGCTTAAATTTCTATCTGACGCACCTTGGCTGGGTGGATTTTGCCGCCTATATCTGGATGTTTTTGACCTTTTTAGCGCTCGTTTCGCTTTGCGTCTATGTCGCGTCAAAGTCCTTTTTTGCGGGCTTTGCGCTGATGATCGTTACTATCGCGGGGCTTGGATGCGGGGCGTATTTTATGCCTAAGCTTTTAGATGAAAATTTGCGAACCCGCTCGCTCGAGCTAGTCTCAACCAAGCAGCTTGAGTACTCAAATACGCTGCTTGTGGATCTGCGCCTAACAAATCTCTCAAAAAAGCCGTTTAACTACTGCGAAATCGGGCTTAGCTTTTACAAAAACTCGGGCAATACGCTGCGCCGATACGCAAACGAGCTAAAGCCGTTTTTGAGAGAAAATATCGTGCTAAAAGACGCGCTGGACGTAAATGCGACGCGCGAGATCACGCACGCGGTAAATAACTTTCGCGCGCAGGATTACAATATCACGACAAATTCGGAGTGCTTTTGATGGAAGGGTATTTTAACGTATTTCACTTCATCGCGCTTGCGGTTTTGGCGCTACTATCGGTACTTTTCGCGCTTATCGCCCGCGGCGAGAAAAATCCTAAATTTTTTAAAATTTACATCACGATAAACATAATAGCGACGCTGACGCTTGGATATTTTTTCATGATGATCGTGGATAAATACACCAAAAAGGCCGTGCTGACGGGGTTTTCAGGCCACCGCGTACTAAGAAACGAAACCATCGTGTTTAAGGGCTCGCTGCGAAATACGGGCGAGTTTAGCATCGCGAACTGCGATCTGACCGTCAAACTCATCAACAACCCCGTGAGTAAGGACACGATCGCAGGGTCTATCTTTAAGCCTAGCGGGCTATCGCTATCTTCGCGCAGTGACGAGCGTTCAAACGTAGCTGAGATAACCGCTAGCGTCGCTAAAAATATCGCGCCGAAGCAGATACGAAATTTTAGCCTCTCGATGCCGTATCCGTCGTACTTTGCTAATACCCAAACGATAACAAAGCTGGAGTGCAGATAGGGCGCGGGCAAATTTACTCGAATGCGATATAAAAACCTCCAAAGGAGCTTTTTGTTGAAGGTAGGTATAAACACAAAAATCACGATCTTGTCGATGTTCTTAAAAATAACAAGCGTAGAGATAAAAAATAAACATATATAGTCCGTTCAAAAATTCCGAAAAAGAAATTTAGAGAAATTTTATAGTGTTTTTAGCTCGATATGGAAGTGGTATAAATAGCGGAGTTTATTAAAATTTCATAAAAAAAATCGATAAAATAGCCAAAAATATCAGAATTTTATGGCCGGAGTGCATGATAAAATATTTAATTTTAGAATAGATTTCTGGCTCGTATGCCTACTTGGTTAAAAACCTACTACTTTATAATATTTCTTGGCTTGCGGTTGCTAGTAAAACGGCATACTAAAGTGCGACGTTCAAGTTTGTTTATATAGCCTAAAACTATTTTGCAAATGAATTGATGCCGATGTCGCCTAGATGTAGCGACTTTAATGACCCGCTATCTATTCTGATTACCGGAAGGCTTACGATGGTTTGTTGGATTGCGGAGACGAGGTTATAGTGACACAAAGAACTCAAAGAATAATTTAATTGCGATGCACTTACGTTTGTTAAGACGAAGCTAGAAGGATAGCGAAGTAGAGGTTAGATGTAATAACGGTAATATGTTAAATAGATTATTATATTCGCTTAACTGATCTTAATTTTAAAAATTTTATGAAAATAGAAAGGGCGGAGACCGCCCCTTGAAGTATAAAGCGTGATTATTTTGCACTTTTGCAGCAGCCGCATGTGCAGCCCATAACTTTATAGATGATAGCTCCGATGATCGCTCCAACGATAGGCGCAACCCAGAAAAGCCAAAGCTGCTCTAATGCCCAACCGCCCTGAAATATCGCAACGCCGGTTGAACGAGCTGGGTTAACTGATGTGTTTGTGATAGGTATCGAGATAAGGTGGATAAGTGTCAAACCAAGGCCAATAGCGATCGGTGCAAAGCCTTTTGGCGCACGCTCATCAGTCGCACCTAAGATGATGATAAGGAAAAACGCAGTTAAAACCACCTCAGCAACTAGCGCTGAAACTAGACTGTAGCCATTTGGTGAGTGCTCGCCGTATCCGTTGCTAGCAAAACCACTCGCAGTAGCGTCAAATCCAGCCTTACCTGAAGCGATAAGATATAGCACGGCAGCAGCTGCGATCGCTCCGATAACTTGTGCGATGACGTAAGGCACGAAGTCTTTTTTGTCAAATCTTCCGCCAACTAGTAGGCCAACTGATACAGCTGGATTGAAGTGGCCGCCGCTGATGTGACCAACTGCGTAAGCCATCGTAAGAACCGTAAGGCCAAATGCTAGCGAAACTCCGACAAATCCGATACCAAGCTCTGGGAAAGCCGCTGCAAATACTGCACTGCCGCAACCTCCAAAAACTAACCAAAATGTACCAAAAAACTCAGCTAAATATTTTTTCATCTCTTCCCTTTTAGGTAAATTTAAAAGCGCGCGATTTTAGCATAAATTTGTAACTTTGCAAAATATTTTATAGTCTAAATCTATAACATAATGTCTCATGGAGCGTTTTGGTATTTGTTCCGGTTGTTTAGCTCGCGTCTCGGATTTGCTAAAAACTTAACGGTATCGATATCAAGATTCTCCGAGCTTGACGTGCGGCACCTAGCGTAAGCGCATATTTTTTACATTTTTGCTGTTCTCTACGTACCGTTAAACCGATATTTGCATATCTATTAGTTATCATCTAAGTTGTTAAATTTTACTCATAGACCACGATCTGTATGCCGTCCGGAAAGAGCGTATTTGCTAAAACCGTCGCTGTTTTTCTCATAATTCAAAGCAAAAAGTATCCTTAAATATAAGCCTTTAAAATCAAAACAAAAATTAAAAACGCGAAGAATTATCTTGAACTAAATTGCGATAAGAGCCGGGTTGATCGTAAAAAGCTTCTAGACATTAAGTGTTGGGGCTTTATTTTCCGCAATCAAGCCCGTAGTCATTTGACGGTTTTTTTACGCTTATCGCTGAATGCGGCGGAAATATAGCCGCAGTTGTATGGTAAATATTAAAAAGTCGCATGGGTGACCGAAAATACTTTTAATCCAAAATCGTTAATCGCCCCTCGACGTCTTGCCTAACGGCTTTATGCGAATTTAAATACTCAGCCAAGATATCCAAACAAGAAGTGGAAATCATCTTAGGAGCGCCGAAATTTTTCACGTGCTCAAAACTGACGCCAAAAAAGCTCAGTAATGATAATTTTGCAAACCGACCGTAAAAATACCGTCATCGGGCATTTCTACCCCTGATAAGTTAGACTTACGATTTCTCGGCGGGAGCGGGAATAGGCGAGTTTTAGCCCCTGCGATAACTGATAAAATTCCGTTGTTCCCAAAAAGGCGTCGTCTCGCAGTAGATAGCACATCATTTGGCGAAAGGTTCGGCCGTCCGCTCTGAGCATATAAACGCCGTCATCATAAGGAAAAATTTCGGCCAAGCCCCCATACTCTACGATCGGCCCTAGCTTTTCGCCCCGAATACTGCCTGAGCCAAGCAACATAATATCTATGCCTAGGCTGTTTTTTAAAATATCGGCAAACAAATTTCTCAAAGCCGTTTCGGTGTTGCGCTGCGGGTGCGTTAGCGGACAGCTAAAACGGGTGATGACGCGAGTATATTTTTGATCGGTTACGCTCTTATATTTTCGAATCAAATTCTCTATTTGCTCATCGACCGGGCAGTATTTGTCGTTTATGGGGATACACTGCCATTTATAGCTTTCGATGCTGTTGGTGTCTGTATTGACCACGATATCAAATCGTCCGATCTGGTCGGTACCGACGCCAGCTTGCGCAATCAAAATATCATTGACGACGCAAGGCTGCTCCATCAAGGTATGGGAATGCCCGCCGATAATCAGATCGACGCCCCATTCGGATCGTAGCATGGCGGCTAGCTCTTTATCAGCCTCAAAACCGATGTGAGTTAGCAAAACCGTAAAATCGATATCGATTCGGTTGTAGGTGTTGCAGATTCGCCCGACCTCTCGCGTCGCCTCTTCGATTCCGATAAAAGAGCCGATCAGGTAGTCTTGCTTGGTCTGTGCTAAAACTGCATCGGTAATGATACCGATAAAAAGGATTTTCATGCCGTCAAGCTCCATGATGTAGCAAGGCGGAAATAGACGGGCGTGATTGGTTTTGATAAACAAATTTGCGTTTATGATGGGAAACTGGGCACACTTTTCTATAAATAATAAATGCGGAATACCGTAATCTAGCTCGTGATTGCCTACCGTAGCGATATCTGGCGCCAGGGCGTTCATGATCTCGATCGTGGAAATCCCTTTGTACTCCGAATCGATAATCGAGCCTCGAAACATATCACCGGCAATAGCGTAGATAACGTTTTTTCTGTTTGGCGGACTTGATTTATATAGCCGGATAGCATAGAGACGCCGCCTACTAGCTTGTCGTCCACTTGCTCAGCCAAAAAGTCTCCATGCAAATCATTGGAGTGAAGTAGGGTTAATTTTTTTAGATGCGGTGCGGGATTCATCTGGTCGCCTCCTTAAAGGGAAAAGCGGTAAAAACGAAAAGAATTTTAAGTGGTAAAATAAAATGTTCGCAAACCATAAAACACTCTCCTTATAGAAAATTTTATCGGTTTCTGATTCTTTTTTATTAGATTGCTTTCTTTCATGCGTCTTGCTTAAACCAAAATCGTTTTTGGCAGGAAATTTAAAGTCGCATATTGAACTAAAAATTTTGCAATCTTTTAGTTTATTTGAGCCGAGCGCAAATTTAAACTCGGCTCAAATTTAAATTTATTTACGATTTTTTATTGTATCTAGCCACTTGCAGCCGTCCTGATCACCTTCATCGCAAGCCTTCTTAGCGATTCCCTCAATCATTTTGCAAGTTGCAGTATCGCCTAGTTTGCATGCTTTGTATCCATATTTCATCGCTTTGTTATTATCTGCTCTTACGAGGTCTAAAGCATAGAGGCACGTATACGCAAGCCCGTACTCGCAACCTTTGTCAAAAAAATACAACTTTTTTTCCGGATCGTTAGTATATTTTACGGCCTCGTAGCATCCTTGCGCATATCCGTATTCACAAGCTTTTTCGTAAAAATACAGCTGATTTTTCGGATCGTAGTTGTAGGAGCTTGCTATCTGGGAGCAAGCTTCGCCGTCATTTTTTTCTTCGCAAGCAGATTTTTGTTTTTCTGAAGCTTCTTTTTTTCTCGGTGATACTAGCAATCCGGTTGCAGGCGCTTGTATTTCCAAATTCGCAAGCTTTGTTATAAAAAAAACAGCTTTTTTTCCAGATCGTTTCTGTAATAAGTATCTGCCAGCTGAGTACAATCATAATCGTTCTTTTGTTCGGTTCAAAAAAACTCCAGCCTCTTGCTCATGCCCCCTATCTTGTCGCACGCTGGGCCTTTTGGATTGTGTTTGCAAGCCATGGTATAAAGCTCTGTGGCTTTTTTATCGTCTTTCATGCCGTATTGATCGCTTTCATAGAGTACAGCTAGATTGGCGCAGCCTTCTTTATATTTATCGTAGCAAAGTTTTTCTAAAATTTTCTTGCCCTTTTTGATGTCTTGTTTTATGCCTACGCCATCCGTATAGAAGTGGCTCAGGATAGCGCACATATCGTATATATCTCTATCGCACAATCCTTCATATAGATTAAACGATTTTTTATAATCCTTTTCTACGCCCTGACCGTAATAATACATATAGGCAAGAAGCTTACAAAAAGTATCATCTTTTCCAGCATCGCAACCTTTTTTTGCGTAATTAAACGACTTCTCATAGTTTTTTTGTCTGTGTGCGATGTAGGCTAGCTTGCCGCAACTTTTAGCATCTTTTGCTTTGCAAGCCGCATCGCGTTTTTCCTCAAGCTCTTTTGGATAGCCCTTGTCGCAGCATAGCTGGACCTTGTTTTTTGAATAATCGCAGCACTTTTTGTAGTACTCCGTGACCGTTTCCGAATCGCAAGGCATGTCCGGCTTCGTAGTATCGTAATGCTTCGCGAGTCGTTCGCAAGACAACCAACTTTTCTCTTTCAGACAATCCTCTTTATCGTAGGCGATGGCCTCTATAGTTTTGCCAGCCGATCTTAGTTGCTCTGCGATTACAGTACTGCTTTCCGCATTAGCGGATATTGCAAGCAATACAACAAAAAGATGAAAACTAGTTTCTTCATAGCGATCTCCTTGTGTGGAATTTGTTTACTATTAGTTATACTATATTTTGCTAATAACGAGGTTATTTTTAGGATAAATTTAATGATTTCTTTATCTGTATTATTTTTGCGAAATTTGACAAATATAAATATTTTATACTGAATTATTTTGAGCGCTTGCTGAGATTGACTGAAAGGATATATTTTTAAATTAGGCTCACGTAAGGGAGCGGTAAGTTGCGTTTAGAACTGTATTCTTGAAAAGTAATGAGCGTAGTGAAGTAGAATTTAGATATAACACTAAAAATGCACAGGAAAACTATATCATAAACTGTTGAAATTGATAAGTGAGAATCAGCTTAAGTTTAATTGAGCCTAAAATTAATATTAGTATTTTTACGTAGCCATTTAATATGTATAATAGTATATATGTTAATCATAATATATACTATTGCTACATGAATAGTTAAATTTTGAAAAACGCCCATAGCAAGTATCCCGAGTCTATCCGCTAGCCATTCTGAAAATATACTGCTATTTATTAAGTAGCCATTGTAATTTATATACAGAGCATATCCGAGAAATATAAGACAAAACATACTTATTATACGCTCTTTTTTACTGCTTTCAATTTTAATAAATTTTTCAGGAAATATTCCTTTATTAAGATATTCATATGTTCCAAAAAACTGCTTAGCCTCATGATTTAATTGCGGCGATTGCATAATACACCATATTAATATCATAAGACATACCAGCCATAAGTAGCTAAAATAAAATTCACATAATTCAGGTAAATTGCTCGCACTAGAATAGTATTCTATATTTGGAAAAATATTTTTCATGACTTGTGTAAAAAATTTTAGTAAAGGCAGTAAGCTCATTATGTGGTTTGGTAAAATAAAAATAATAAGCAACAAAGCTACGTGCGTATACAGCAAAGAAATGAAGCATTTACCGAAATAGTTATTTTTTCTAAATTCGATATATTCTTCTTCTAATGTCTTATTGGGGTTGTTTGGCATTATAAAACTAATCCAGTACAAATAAAAATAAAATGATTATACTACTTCCTGACTTATTCTATACTTGGCATACAATATTAATTATGTCGATTTTTTATTCAATACTATCATTGTTCGGGTTTGGATATTTTCAAGCTACAATCCGTTTGCGATCAAATTTATATTACTGGGATTTAAAGGAGTAAAATTTTCAAACAGTTCGCTTCCTTCATCTATGATATCATTTGAATTTCTATCGTGGACCAAAAGACTACCTTCTTTTTCTAAAATATTTTCCATTAATACTCTTGAAAATATATTTAAAACTAAATTTGAAAGCCAATTAAGAATTTTTTTGTATGCTTATCTTTTCAGTTTTTATATGGCGATAACCGTTTTTATGAAATAGAACAGCTAAATTCTAATATTTGAAATGTTATAGTTCCCTTCAAATGTTAGGTTATTATAGTGAAAAAGTAAGATAAATCTACATACGCTCGTCTTGCAATCTAAAATTTTCATCGAACAGTAAAATAAAATCAAATTTATAGAAAGCATTGCATAAAATAAAACAATTCTGAAAAAATGTACCGCTTTTTATCAAAGGCGCACCATGGTCTAAGAAAAAATTAAAAGAAAGGGAAACTGCAAAAGAGGCGGTTGAAATACTGACAAATAGAGTGTTTTGGTGTCACGGGGGAGACTTGAACTCCCGACCTCCGGCTTATGAGACCAGCGCTC
>NZ_CALHXD010000282.1 GCF_938040115.1 uncultured Campylobacter sp.
CTCTCATCCTCAAGTTCTCTTATAAAATCCACTGCAAAGCTCTTTTTCTTTAACTTTAAAACCCGCCAATCAGACGCGTCTTTTACAGTGTTTTCGTCAGATTTGAGTCTACAAAATGCCAGCTTAAACTGGATAAATTTGACGATAAAAATCGTCCACGTAATGACGGAAAATAAAATCAAAACGCATATAACAATCTTTACGACTATATATGCGTTCTTAAAAAGCGAAATAAATGACAAATCTATGCTTGGCGCCTTAGAATTTGAGGCGATGCCGGTCAAATTTTGCTCTCCGCCAAATTTCAAGCCAGCTTGAGATAAATTTACATCAAACACTACTTGGCTATCGCTCGATTTTTCAAATTCGCTTACGTTATTTTCACCAAACAACAAACAAAAAGAAAAAATAATCACTAAAATTTTAGCCATCTCGTACCTTCATTTAAATTTCCATAGATAATCAGCCTCTTTAGCACTCGTGTCATCGCCATCAAAGCCTAAAAACAAAGTTTTAAATTTCTTTTTCGTTTTAAAATCCATAAGATGAAGCGGCACCCCTATGTCCTTTTGGACGTGATACCTCCCAGCTATAAGCAAAGCAAAATTTGCAGATTTATTTACGACGTCGGCCATCCTACGATCTTTGTACTGCTGAGCCTGGACAAGCTTCTGTATATCCTGCTTATTTACGCCTCCGTGCGCTCCGCGGATGATTTTCACGATAGCTTCTTGAACGCTTTTGGATGTGGAAAATTTACCAGATATAGGCTGGGCGCCGGTAAATATCAGCTTTATTTCGTCTTCGCTTAAATTTGCGCACTTGATGTTAGCGCTATAAAATGCTGCTTCTAGCACTCCTTTGTAATGCCTTAACTCCCACATTTTATCATTCCATTTTATAGCTTTTATCAACTCGCCCGGACGAGTTTTTTTATCCAAGCCATCTGCATATTTTTGCTTATCACCTCCAAGCATCTCAAAAGCGACGTCTATGTTTTTATTTTTTGAAAGCGCTTTGATGAGTAAAATTTCTGCCAAATGGTGGTCAAAGTCATCGTGTAGCTCGCCCACCAGTAAAATATCAGCATCTAACACCTCGACAATAAAGTCGTCAAAATCCATCGTTTTATTTGTACTTAGATTGACGATTTTAGCCGTAGCCTTGATATTATCTAGCCTTTGTGGGGTGACTTCATATTTGCCGCTACACCCAACCAAAAATAGAGCAAAGATAAGAAAAATAACAATTTTTAAAGTATTCATTTTTATTCCTATTATCAGTTATTTTAGATAATGACTATAGTATAAAATTTGTTATTAAAGTAGTATTAATCAAAATTAAAAAATTAACCCAAAAATCCCCGCATCATATAGGCTCCTGCCGCGCCTGCATCCTTGATCTTGTCTAAATTTTCAAAATTTATCCCGCCGATAGCGTAGGTTTTTATGCTTAAATTTTCGCAAATTTCACGTAAAAATTTAAGCCCCCTGCCTCGCTCTAGCGCGTGAGAAGGTGTATCAAAAATATGCCCCACCACTACATAATCAGCGCCTAGCTCCTGCGCCGATAAAGCCTGGTCTAAAGAGTGAACCGAAACGCCGATCTTGAAATTTTGCGTTAAATTTGACGCGCAAATGCCGCCGTATCCCCCTTTATACGAGCTGGCGCCATCAAATTTAACCAAATCTCTCAAATTTGTAGCCCGCTTGACACTCGCAGCCGCAAATTTAGCAAAAGGCAGATGCAGCTCGCTCACGCCAAGCCTGCTTGCGGTGTTTGCATAAGTATGTAAAATAAGCTGCGTACCAGAGCCGCACTCCGCGATGATCTCAAGCGTTTTGCGGGCTAAATTTTCGTATTCATCCTCGGACAGATCGCTCTCCCTCAGCAAAATTTTATCCGTCTTGCCGCTTTGCGCTACTCGCCTAACGTCCGCGAAAAAATCCTCACTCAAGCGGCGGTTCGTCACCCAAACGAGCTCAAATTTGTCAAATTCCATCGCCATTTACCCCAAAAGCCAAATTTTACGCCCGCAAAAGCGCAAAGTACTAAACGTAAATATGCTCGCTCATCACGGGCTGCAAATTTAGCCCACGCACGGCGAGCAGCATCTCATCGACCGAGCGCGCGTCGCTGATCTCAAACTGCTCGTCGCCCTTTTTGGCCTTATCCGAGTGCGTCCCCACGCCAGTGCTAACGCCGGCTGAGATTTTGTTCGCGGCGACTGCGATGACCCCGTCACGAAAGCGCGCCGACTCGCGCGTAGAGATCGTGATATTTGCGTACGGCAAAAAGAGGCGGTACGCGCAGATAACCTGAAACAGCGCCCTCTCATCGATGTCCCGCGGGCCGACGTGAGCCTTGTTTATCGCGGGTCGCAGGCGCGGGCAAGATAGCGCGATCTCGGCGTGCGGGTACTTTTGCTGGATGAGATGCGCGTGTAGCGCGGTGGCTAGAGCGTCTTTTCTAAAGTCGTCAAGCCCCAAAAGCGCGGCAAATCCGACGCTGCGCATACCGCCCATGAGAGCGCGCTCCTGGGCGTGGAAGCGGTAGGCAAACGAGCGCTTGACGCCGCCTAGGTGAAATTTCGCATACGTCGCCGGGTCGTAAGTCTCCTGAAAAACCACGACGTAGTCCGCGCCGCAACTGTGCAAAAACGCGTATTCGTCGGCGTTTAGCGGATATATCTCGACGCCTACGTTGCTAAAAAGTCTAGACGCCTCCTTGCAAACCTCGCCGATATAGCCCAGGTCGCTTTTTTTCGCGCTTTCGCCGGTTAGGATGAGCACGTCTTTTAGTCCGCTTTTTGCGATATTAGCTAGCTCCGTCGCCGCCTCGTCCGCCTTTAGCCGCACGCGCGAGATCTTATTTTTCGAGCTAAAGCCGCAGTAGACGCAGTCGCTATCGCAAAAATTTGAGATATAAAGCGGCGTAAAAAACTGCACCGAGTTGCCAAACTGTCTGCGCGTCCTATCTCGCGCCGCCTGTGCCATCTCGTCTAAAAATGCGCTAGCAGCCGGGCTTAGAAGCGCTTTTAGGCCGTCTACGCTTAGATTTTCCTCGTTTAGAGCGCGCCTAACGTCTGTGGCGTCAAATTTCGCGTAGTCGTAGCTTTCGCGCGCCGCTAGCACCCGCTGCATCAGCGTTTCGTCTATGCGCTGCGCACCGTCGGCATACTCCATCACGTCTATATTTTTCAAATATTTCTCCGTTTTTCGTCTAAATTTCGGGCGTTAAATTTGATCGTTTTTAAAGGCTAGGAGCCGTAAATTTTACGCGCACAAACCCGCGCCTTTTCGGCGCTAAATTTAAAACCGCACGAAATCGTCAAATTTAAAATTCGCAGGATTTAACGAGGCAATTTTCATCCTCGCACGACTCAAATTTGACGCCGTTTTTTCATGCCGTCAAATTTAAAGCTAAATTTACTCCAAAAATCCCGTCAGCGGACTCGAAGCCCGAGCGCTTTCGCTCACATTGCCAAGCCCCGATAGATACGCCAGTCTGCCCGCCTGAATCGCTAGCGCAAATGCTTGCGCCATCGTTTTTACGTCGCCGGCAGTCGCGATAGCGGTGTTTGCCATCACGGCCGCGCAGCCCATCTGCATCGCCTCGCACGCCTGCGCCGGAGTGCCGATACCCGCATCCACGATCACGGGCAGGTCTATCTCGGCGAGTAAAATTTTGATAAATTCGCGCGTGCAAAGGCCTTTGTTCGTTCCGATCGGAGCGCCAAGCGGCATCACGCACGCAGCTCCCGCAGAGGCTAGATCGCGCGCTACGTTTAGGTCGGGGTACATATAGGGCATCACGACGAAGCCCATGTTTGCGAGCTTTTCGGTCGCTTTTATCGTCTCGTAGTTATCGGGCAGCAGGTATTTGCTATCTCTGATGACCTCGACCTTCACGAGATCGCCGCAGCCCGCCTCTCGCGCTAGCTTTGCGATACGCACGCACTCATCGGCGTTTCTGGCGCCTGAGGTGTTTGGCAGTAGCGTCACGCCCTTTGGGATAAAGTCTAAAATATTTTCGATCCCGCCCTCGTTCACGCGGCGAAGCGCCAGCGTCACGATCTGCGCACCCGCCTCGTGTACCGCGGCCTCCAAAAGAGGCAATGAAAATTTACCCGATCCCAGTATAAAGCGCGAGCTAAATTTATGCCCGCCAAGCTCTAAAATATCGTTATTTTCATCAAATTTCATCTCAACCTCCCCCGACAAAATGCACTATCTCGGCCGAGTCGCCGTCTCTTAGCGCCGTATCAAATTTATCTTTTGGCAAGATTTCGCCGTTTAGCTCGACCGCGATGCGCTCAGGCTTTAGCCCCTTTGCGGCGAGGAGTTCGGCTACTGTTTTGCCGATAAATTCGCTCTCATCTTTGCCGTTTATTTTTAGCATTTTCTTTCCGTTTTATTAAATTTAGCGCGCCCGTTTGGTTCAAATTTCGCGCTGCGTAAGCTCGCGATTATACCTCTTTTTGCTAAATTTAAGCCAAATTTTTCATCGCGAGCGTGCAGGCGGCAAGCCCGTAAAATACGACGCAAAGGCTAACGGCTAGCCCAAAAACGCTAACTGCCGGCGTCTGGCTAAAACTAAGCGCAAAAAACGAGATAAAGCTCGTGATAAACGCGGCAAATATCCCAAAAACGCGCTCCCGCCGCGACAAGTCGTCGTTTAGCGCAAAGATAAGATAATCTATGCCGACCGCGCTCGCCAAAATGAGCCCGAAAATCGCAAAAATATTTACGCGAACGCCAA